>JBGQCL010000038.1:0-44953 GCA_041495365.1 Kofleriaceae bacterium
CTGCACGCGCTGCTCGACGCGATGCGCCCGCCGCGCGGCCGCCGCCGGCGCTGGCTGGCCGCCGGGGGGGCGGGCGCGGCCCTGGCCTTGGCGGTCGCCGCCGCGCTGGTGGTCCGCGGCGGCGCGCCGTCGTGCGACACCGCGGGCGCGGCCGAGCTCGCCGGGATGCGCCGCGATCTGCCCGAGCTGTTGCGCGGGCATGGCACGCCGCAGATCGCCGCCCGCGTCGAGGCGATCGAGGCCAGCTTCGTCGAGCGGTTCCGCGGCCAGGCGCGCCAGGCGTGCGAGGCGGGGCGCGCGCACCAGTGGTCGCCCGACCTCGTCGCGAGGAGCCGGCTGTGCTTCGCGGTCGCCGGCCGCACGGCCGCGCTCGCCCTCGCCGGCGGCGATCCGGCGCGGCCGATGGACGCGCTGCGCCGCGCGCGCCGGCTGCGCACCGAGGAGCACTGCACCAGCCCGAGCTACCTCGCCGCGCGGCCGGCGATCCCGGACGAGCCCGACCAGCTCGCCGCGCTGACCGAGGCCAACGCCCTGGTCGCGGTCGGACTGGAGAGCATCGACGTCCACGACGTCCCCGGCCTGCGCCGCGCGCTCGCCGCGCTGGACGCATCGCCCGCCCGGACCGATCCCGGGATCGCCGCCGGCATGCCGATCCTGCGCGGCTGGCTCGCGTTCGACGCCGGGCGGATCGCCGACGCGCGCACCCAGCTCAGCGCGGCGTACTACGCCGGCCGCGCGATCGACGACGAGCTGATCTCGGGCAACGCCCTCGGCCTGCTGATCGAGTACGGCACCGACCTCGAGGCTCCGCGCGAGACGGTCCAGGACTGGCTGCGCAGCGCGCTCGCCGACGCCGACCGGATCCGCGGCCGCTCGCCGTGGCTCGCCGGCCGGATGTACACGCTCGCCGCGCGCGCGGCGGACGCGGCCAGCGACGCGCCGACCGCGCTGGCGTTCATCGCGCGCGCCCGCGAGGTGCTCGACGAGCGCGACCCGTTCCGGATCGAGACCTACCTGACCGAGGGCGCGGTGCTGATGGGGTCGGGCCGCGTCGACGACGGGATCCGCGCCTACGAGTCGGGGATCGCGCAGAAGGCCGCCTACCTCGGCGGCGATGACCCCGAGCTGGCGTCGGCGCTGTCGGACTACGCCAGCTCGCTGCTCGACGCCCAGCACCTCGACGACGCGATGCGGGCGGCCGACCGCGCGTTCCAGATCCTCGCCAGCACGGTCGACCCGGACGACGACCGCCTCGATCCGATCCGGATGACCCTGGCCGCCGTGCTGATCGCAGCCAACCAGGACACCCAGGGCGACAACGAGGCGTTCGGCCTGCTCCAGGTCGCGCGCGACCACGCCGTGCGCCGGCTCGGCGAGACCAGCACCCTGGTCGCCGGCATCGACAGCAACCTCGCCACGATCTACCTCGCCCGGCGCGAGTACGATCGCGCGCTCGCCGCGCTGCGATCGGCGCTGGCGATCGACGAGAAGCTGCTCGGCGCCGACCGCCTCGAGGTCGCCGGGGTCCTGTACAACCTCGCCTCGGCGCACCGCAGCAAGCACGACCCCGCGCCGGCGATCGCCAGCGCGCGCCGCGCCGCCGCGATCTACGCGGCCAGGAGCCCGGGCTCCGACCGCCACTGCCTCGCGCTGACGCTGGCCGCCGCGGCCGCCAACGACTCCCGCGACTTCGCCAGCGGCCTCGAGCTCACCGCCGCTGCGCTCGGGTTCGACCGGCCCGCCGAGAGCGCGCGGACCACGGCGTGGGCCCAGCTCGAGCGCGCCCGGGCGCTGATCGGCGTGGGCCGCCCGGGCGAGGCCCGCCCGCTGCTCGGCGCCGCGCGCGCCGCGTACGCCGGGCTCCACATGCCCGAGCGAGTCCAGCAGGCAGACGACCTGCTCGCACAGCTGCCCGGCGCCGGGGCACACTGACCGGCGCTCGATGGCCTGTACCCCGCGGGCGTACACCGCCGGGCCGCAAATCGGCGCGCCGCGCGCGACCCGCCGGTGTAAATTGTCGCCGGTTCGAGGCCGGCCCGGCGCGAACCGCGGAGGCAGCACATGGGGTACCGTCACCTGCAGTTCTGGCCGAACGTCCCGCATCACCTGACGCCGCCCGAGACCTCGCTGTGGTTCAACGCCGAGGTCTCCGCGACGCGGTTCCCCGGCAAGACCTGCGTCAACTTCTACGACAGCGTGCTCACGTTCTCCGCGTTTCGCCGCGACGCCGAGCGGCTCGCCGGGTTCCTCCAGCACGCGTGCGGCGTGAAGCGCGGTGATCGCGTCGCACTGTACCTGCAGAACAGCCCGCAGTTCGTGATCGCCTACTACGCGATCCTGCGGGCGGACGCGATGGTCGTGCCGATCAACCCGATGAACCTGACCAGGGAGGTCGGCCACATCGTCCAGGACAGCGGCGCGACCGTGCTGTTCGCCGCGCAGGACGACCCCAGCACGCCGTCGCTGTCGCGGATCCAGCCGCTGATCGGCAACGGCCTGTCCCACGTGATCGTCGCGTGCTACTCCGACCACCTCACGGCGCCGACCGACCTCGACGTGCCGGCGTGGATCAAGGCGCCGCGCCAGTCGCAGACCGGCACCGGGCTGACGCTGTGGAGCGACGCGATGGCCGCCGGCGCCGCGCCCGGGCCGCACCTCGCCGGCCCCGACGATCTGTGCGTGATGCCCTACACCTCGGGCACCACCGGCAACCCCAAGGGCTGCGTGCACCGCCACCGCAGCGTCATGTTCACCACGGTCGCCGGCCCGCAGTGGAACCGCACGTTCCAGGACGAGACGATCCTGTCGATCCTGCCGTACTTCCACGCCACCGGCATGCAGGGCGGGATGAACGCGCCGATCTACGCCGGCGTGTCGATCGTGCTCCTGCCGCGCTGGGACCGCGACGTCGCGGGCCAGCTGATCCAGCGCTACAAGGTCACCGGGTTCACCGCGGTGCCGACGTTGATCGTCGACCTCCTGTCGAACCCCAGGCTCGCCAGCTACGACCTGTCCAGCCTGCGCCAGGTCGGCGGCGGCGGCGCGGCGATGCCCGAGGCGGTCGCCCAGAAGCTCCAGGACCTGTGCGGGCTGGAGTTCATCGAGGGCTATGGCCTGAGCGAGACCATCGCGCCGACCCACATCAACCCGCCGCTGCGGCCCAAGAAGCAGTGCCTCGGCATCCCGATCTTCAACACCGACGCGCGGGTGGTCAACCCCGACACCCTGGCCGAGCTGCCGCCCGGCGAGGTCGGCGAGATCGTCTCGCACGGCCCGCAGGTGTTCGACGGCTACTGGAACAACCCCAGGGCCAACGCGGACTGCTTCGTCGAGATCGACGGCAAGCGGTTCTTCCGCACCGGCGACCTGGCGCGCACCGACGAGGACGGCTACTTCTTCCTGGTCGATCGCCTCAAGCGGATGATCAACGTGTCCGGCTTCAAGGTCTGGCCGGCCGAGGTCGAGGCCATGCTGTACGCCCACCCCGACATCCAGGAGGCCGTGATCATCGCCGGCAGGGACCCGCGGCGCGGCGAGACCGTCAAGGCCGTCGTCGTGCTCAAGCCGGCGGCGCGCGGCCGGGTCACCGAGGCCGATCTGGTGCGCTGGGCGCGCGACAACATGGCCGCCTACAAGGTCCCGGCGAGCTTCGAGTTCGTCGAGGCCCTGCCCAAGTCCGCCACCGGCAAGATCCTGTGGCGGGTGCTGCAGGAGCAGCAGGACGAGCGCGAGCGCGCCGCCACGTAGGGCGATACACTGAGCGGGTGGCGGACCCGGCGGAACGCGAGGCCAGCGAGCGAGCGATCCGCGCGCTGTGCGAGGCCGGCGACCACGCCGCGGCGACCACCGCCGCGCTGCGCCGCTACGGCGTCGAGCTGCTCGGCTTCCTGCGCGCGCTCGCCTCCGACCCCGACCTCGCGGCCGAGGCGTTCGCCGAGCTCGGCGAGGACGTCTGGAAGGGCCTGCCGAAGTTCCGCTGGGAGTCGTCGCTGCGGTCGTGGCTGTACGCGCTGGCGCGCAACGCGCTCGCCCAGCTCCGCCGCGACCCGCGCCGCCGCCGCGAGCGCAACCTGCCGCTGTCGATCGCGCCCGAGATGGCGGCGGTGGTCCGCACCGTCACCCGCGAGATCCAGCGCACCGAGGTCAAGGACGGGTTCCGCCTGCTGCGCGAGCAGCTCGATCCCGAGGAGCACGAGATCCTGCTGCTCCGGCTCGACCGCGACATGGCGTGGAAGGACATCGCGCGCATCCTCGGCGGCGACGGCGACCTCGACGCGCGCGCGGCCGCGCTGCGCAAGCGGTTCGAGCGCGCCAAGCAGCGGCTCAAGAAGCTCGCGGTCGAGCGCGGCCTGATCCAGCGCCGCGAGTAGCCAACCCGCCGCGGACGGTGAGAGCATGCGGGCCATGCGGAGAATCGCCCTCGCCTGCCTGCTCGCCAGCGCGCCCGCGCTGGCCTCGCCCACCATCATCAAGGCCGCCCACGTGATCGACGGGGTGTCGGATCGACCGCGCGACGGGGTCGCGGTGCTGGTCGATGGCGACGCGATCGTGGCGCTCGGCACCGCCGCGGAGCTGCAGGCGAAGGCGCCCGGGGCCCGGTTGATCGACCTCGGGGCCGCGACGCTGCTGCCCGGGATGATCGACGCCCACACCCACGTGTTCCTCGACGACGACGTCGGGCCCGGCGTGTACGACGCGATCCTGCTCAAGCACAGCGCGCCGTACCGCGCGATCGAGGCGGTGGCCAACGCGCGGACCGCGCTGATGTACGGGTTCACGGCGCTGCGCGACCTCGAGACCGAGGGCGCGATGTACGCCGACGTCGACGTCAGGAACGCGATCGCGCGCGGCGTGGTGCCGGGGCCGCGGATGCAGGTCGCGACCCGGGCGTTCGCGCCGACCGGCATGTACCCGCTGCGCGGCGGTTACAACTGGGAGCTCGAGCTGCCGATCGGCGTGCAGACCATCGACGGGCCGGACCAGGCGCGCAAGGCGGTGCGCGAGCAGGTCAGCTTCGGCGCCGACTGGATCAAGTTCTACGCCGACCACGGGGTCTACGAGGGCCGGCCGGACCGCCCGGTGCGCAGCATCGTGAATTTCACGCCGGCCGAGGCAGCGGCGATCGTCGACGAGGCGCACCGGCTCGGGGTCAAGGTCGCGGCGCATGCCAACGGCTGGGACGGCATCGACTCCGCGCTGCGCGCCGGCGTCGACTCGATCGAGCACGGCCAGGGCATCACCGACGACCTGGCGACCCGGATGATCGCGCAGAACGTGACGTGGTGCCCGACGCTGATGGCGTACCAGTACGCGATCAAGAAGCTCGGCGCCGACCCGCGGAGCTGGATGGCGGCGCACCACAAGGCGGCGCTCGCCCGGGCCTACAAGCGCGGGGTGCGGATCGCGTTCGGCACCGACGCCGGGGCGTTCCCGTGGAGCATGAACCCGGCGGCGGAGGCCAAGCTGATGGTCGACGCCGGGATGCCGCCGATCGCGGTGATCCGCTCGGTGACGTCCGCGGCCGGCGCGCTGCTCGATCCGCTGTGCCGGCCGGGCGCCAAGGCCTGCGCGAAGTCCGAGCTCGGCGAGATCGCGCCCGGCAAGCGCGCCGACCTGATCGCGGTCGCCGGCAACCCGCTGCAGGACATCACCGAGCTCGAGCGCGTGACCTGGGTGATGAAGGGCGGCGCGGTGTACAAGTCGCCCGCGCCGTGATCACCAGATCCGGACGCGCTGATCGGGCGCCAGGTAGAGCGCGTCGCCGGGCTGGGGCTTGAACGCGTCGTACCAGGCGTCGAGGTTGCGCACGACGGACGTCCGGAACTCGGACGGGCTGTGCGGATCGGTGGTCAGCCGGTTGGCGGCCTCCTCGTCGCGGACCAGCCGGCGCCAGACCTGGGCCCAGCCCAGGAAGAACCGCTGATCGCCGGTGAAGCCATCGAGCACCGGCGGGGTCTTGCCGCCGAGCGACAGCTTGTAGGCCCTGTACGCGATGGTCAGGCCGGCGAGGTCGCCGATGTTCTCGCCGAGCGTGAGCTCGCCCTTGACGCACTGGGCGGGCTTGCCGCTGGCGGCCGGGAACGGGCAGTAGGCGCTGTACTGGGCGACCAGCTTGGCGGTCGCGGTCTTGAACTTGTCGGCGTCGTCCTTGATCCACCAGTTCTCGAGCTTGCCGGTGGCGTCGAACTTCGAGCCCTGGTCGTCGAAGCCGTGGCTGATCTCGTGGCCGATCACCGCGCCGATCCCGCCGTAGTTGACCGCGTCATCGGCGCTGGGGTCGAAGAACGGCGGCTGGAGGATCGCGGCGGGGAACACGATCTCGTTGAGCTCGGCGTTGTAGTAGGCGTTGACCGTCATCGGCGTCATGCCCCACTCGTTGCGGTCGAGCGGCTTGCCGAGCCGGGCGAGCCGGCGGTTGTACTCGAACTCCGCCGTGCGCCTGGCATTGCCGACCGCATCGTCCGGCTTGACCGTCAGCGCGGAGTAGTCGCGCCACACCTGCGGGTAGCCGATCTTGGGGTTGTACGTGGCGAGCTTGGCCTTGGCCTTGGCCTTGGTCTCGGCGCCCATCCAGGCCAGGCCATCGAGCTGATGGCCCATCGCCGCGCGCACATTCTTGACCAGCGCATCGGCGTGGGCCTTGGTCTCGGGCGTGAAGTGCTTGGCGACGTAGATCTGACCGACCGCCTCGCCGATGCCGCCGGTGATCAGCTCGACCCCGCGCTTCCAGCGCTCCTTCAACTGCGGCGTGCCCCGGAGGGTCTGCTCGTACATCTCGAAGTGCGCCTCGACGAACTTCCTGGGCAGGAACGGCGCCGCCGCGCTGACCGCGTGGAACGTCAGGTAGTCCTTCCACACGGCGAGCGGCTCGCTCTTGACCAGCTGGGCCTCGCCCGCCAGCGCCGACGGCTGGCCGACGATGACCTGGGTCTGGCCGTCGAGGCCGACCGCGTGGAGCCACGGCTTCCACGCCATGCCGGGCGCGAGCTTGACCAGCTCGTCGATCGTCATCTTGTTGTACCGCCTGTTGGCGTCGCGGTTCTGGACCCGCGTCCAGTGGGTCTGGGCCAGCTTCTCCTCGAGGCCGTACACCGCGGCGGCGCGCTTGTCGGCGTCCCTGGCACCGATCAGCGTGAACATCGTCGCGATGTACTTCTGGTAGCCGTCGCGGACCTTGGCGAACTGCTCCTTCTTCACGTCGTACATGTCGCGGTCGGGCAGGCCGAGGCCACCCTGCGAGATGTGCCCGATGTACTTGTCGGGCTCGCGCGCGTCCTGGCCGACCACGGTCTGGAACGGGGTCGCGTTGAGCGCGCCGCGACCGCCGAGCCGGCGGGCCGAGACCGCGAACTCCATGGCCACGCCGGTGGCGTCCTTGATCTTCGCGATCCGGTCGAGCTCGGGCTGGATCGGCTTGCTGCCTCTGGCCTCGATCGCCGCCTCGTCCATGAACGCCTTGTAATAGTCGGCGATGCGCTGGCCGTCGCTGCCCGGCGCGCCCGAGGCGCTCTCGACGATCTGCCGGGTGCGCTTCTCGGAGCGGTCGGCGAGCATGGTGAACATGCCGTAGTCGGACTTGTCGGCCGGGATCTGCGTGGTCGTCAGCCACTTGCCGTTGGCGTAGCGGTAGAAGCTCGCGCCCGGCGCGACCGAGGCATCCATGCCGGCGACGTCGAAGCCCCAGTTCCCGATCTCGGGCCGGGGGCCGTTCGACGGCGCCGGGGCAGGGGCTGGATCCGGGGCCGGGACCGGCGCCGTCGACGCGACCTCGGGTGCGGGGGTTGGGGCAGCGGTAGGGGTAGGTGGAGCCGTGGCAGCGGGCTGGTTCGATCCGCAGCCGGCCATCGTCGCGAGGGTGATCGCGAGCAGTCGAGTGTTCACGGGGAGCCTCCGGGGGGCTGGAAGGTGCCGCTGGCGTACCAGGCCACGGCGATTTTTCCTAGGGCCCGCGCCGTCGGATGCATCGCCGAGGCGGCGAGGCTGCGCGGCGTTCCCGCGTGCCGCGACGCGCCATCGTCGGACCGGACGGCCGGGCGGGGCGCGGCCGCACACTCAGGGCGGGATCAGCCGCTGCATGGTCTCGATCACCCGGCGCAGCCGCATCGGCTTGTCGAGGAAGATGTTGGCGCCGGCCTCCAGCGCCGCGTCGCGCGCCGACTCGCCGCCCGCCGACACCGCGATGATCGGCAGGTCGATCAGGCCGAGCTCCTTGCGGGCGACCGCGATCACCGTCGGACCGTCGACCACGGGCAGGTAGACATCGATGATCGCGGCGTCGAACACCTCGTCGCGCAGCAGCGCGAGCGCGGACCGGCCGTCCTCGGCGTTGCGGAACGTGAACGTCACACCGCCGCCGAAATCGCGCCGGGTCGAGCCGGTCAGGCCCTGCTGGATCAGCTCGGCGACGTGGCGGTTGTCCTCGACGACCAGCACGCGCAGCAGCTTGGCCATCACGCGCGGATCGCGGGCGCGGATCCGGTCGACCAGCGCGGCCAGCGTGTTGCGCGCCGGGCCGGGTTCGAACTCGATCCCGGCGCCCGGATCGCCGACCGCGCTCTCGCCGCGGGTCCATCGCACGGTGCCCTCGATCGCGATCGGCTCGAGCAGGCCGGGGAAGTTCAGCACGAGCTGGACCTGGGTGCCGACCGGCAGCGAGCGGTTGGTGGTGACGAAGGTGCCACCCGACGACAGGTTATCGGTGAAGTCGCCGACCAGATCGTCGGCGCCATCGTACTCGACGAACAACGTCACCGGCTCCCGGGGAGCGCGCCGTTTTTCGTCGCCGTCCTGCATCACGTGGGATTGCCAAGGATCCCTTGGCAAGTGGCGGATCGCAAGCGAACCGCCGTTAGCCCGCCGAGACACTGAGCGTAAAGGTCGTACCTCGCCCGACCCGGCTCGCCACGTGGATCTCGCCGCCGTGGTCCTGGATGATCTGCTGGGTGAGCGCCAGGCCCAGCCCGGTGCCGCCCTTCTTGGTCGAGAAGAACGGCTCGAACAGCCTCGGCAGCTGCTCGCCGGCGATCCCGACGCCGTCGTCCTCGACCGCGACCTCGACGCGGCCGCGCGCGCCGCGCGTGCGCACGACGACGCGGCCGCCGCCCTTGCCCGACACCGCATCGGCGGCGTTGCGCACCAGGTTGATCAGGCACTGCCGGATCTGGTTGGCGTCGATGTTTCCGATCGGATCCTCCGGGTCGAGCTCGGTGTCGAGCGCGACCTGACGGTTCGCGAGGTCCTTGCGCACGAACCCGACCAGGTCGTCGACGATCGCGTTGAGCGACTCCCGGGCGAGCTTGGGCTTGCCGCCGCGCAGGCCGAGGTAGATCTCCGTGATCTGGGTCAGCCGGTCGACCTCGCTGCGGATCTTGCGGCACAGCTCGCGCGCCTCGCTGTCGCGCTCGCCGAGCTCGTCCTCGAGCAGCTCGGTGTTGAGCCCGATCGACGACAGCGGGTTGCGGACCTCGTGGGCGACCTGGCCGGCCATCTTGCCGGCGATCGCGATCCGCGCCGCACGCAGCTTCTCCTCCTCGCGCTCCTGCACCGCGCGGCCCATCGAGTTGAACTCGCGGGCGAGATCGGCGATCTCGGTCGGGCCGGTCTCGGAGATCCGCTTGCCATAGTCGCCTGCGGCGATCCGCCGGGCGCCCTCGCGCAGCCGGCGCAGCGGCCGCAGCGTGACCGCGACCCACGCGGTGATCACCAGGCCGAGCAGCACGGTGACGATGCCGAGGTAGATCGCGCGCACCCGGATCGTGCGCTCGTTGTTGGCCAGCCAGTCCTTGGTCAGCGTGGTGCGGCGGTCGAAGTTGGTCTTGATCCGGGTGACCCTGAACGAGATCTGTTTCTCCTGCTCGCGCAGCGCGAGCAGCGCGTCGTACGCGGCCCTGTGGTCGGCGTCGAGCGCGTCGAAGGCGGCCTGGAAGCTGGGATCGGTCCGGTTCGGGACGCGCAGCGGCGGCGCGGCCAGCAGGGTCCCGTACAGCGGCGCGACGTCGCCGACCGCCTGCTTGAGCTCGTCGACGAGCGGGCCGGTCATCAAGAACTGCGAGGCGCCCTCGGCGGCGGCCCGGCCGTCGGAGGTGGCGAGCTGGTCGAGGCTGTCGATCTTGTTGACGATCTCCTTGAGCGGGGCCTCGCGGTAGTTCCGCAGCCGGCTGACCGTGGTGGCGACCTCGCGCGCGCGCGTCGCGTCCATGATGCCCTGGTCGAGGTAGGTCTTGAGGTACTCCTGCTGGCGCGCCAGATCGCTCGACGCCATGGTCAGCGGGACGTAGCCGCGCAGGATCAGCGACGCCTGATCCTCGACCTCGCGGAGGTTGACGACGATCGTCGCGGCAAACACGCTGAACGCGATCGTCAGGGCGATAAAACCGAGGAGGATCCGGGCCGATAGCGTCCTCATGACCTGCGTCACCTCAACGGTAGCTCGGGGGAGTGGAGCGAGCCAGACCCGCGTTTTCGGGGGGCGGGATGTGTATACTACCCCGCGAGGAACCCCCGATGACCCGAGTTCTTTCCTCCGCTTGTGTCCTCCTGCTCCTGCTGGGTATGGGCAGCAGGGCGTGGGCAGGCAAGCCGCCGATCGCGATCCTCGGTCTCGAGGTCTATGACAACGGAGGCGGCATCGACCCGGAGACCACCAGGACGGCCAAGGAGCTCACGGCCGCGCTGCGCGATCGCGCGAAGGCCGGCACCGGTCCGTTCACCCCGGTGCAGGGCGAGAAGGAGCTGATCGACGAGAAGCTGATCAACAACTGCGACTCCGAGGCGCCGACCTGCATGGCGATGATCGGCTCCGGGCTCGGGGCCGAGGTCCTGATGTACGGCAAGATCGAGAAGGCGACGCAGAGCGGCCAGGGGGTCTACAAGGTCTCGATCAAGCTGCTCAGCGTCACCCGCAAGCAGCTGACGGCGTCCACGGTCGAGACCCTGCCGGTGGCCGACGCGACCGGGGTCAAGGTCCAGACGTATGCCCGGACCTGGTACAGCAAGCTCGCCGGCGCGGGCTCCGGCGGCACGCTGGTGGTCCGCGCGAACATCGACCGCGGCACCGTCCTGATCGACGAGGACATGAAGGGCACGCTGGCGAGCGGCACGCTCACGCTGACCGGCGTCGCCGAGGGCAAGCACACGCTCGCGGTCGAGGCGACCCGCGAGTACCAGCGCTACGAGGCCCAGGTCACGGTCCGCAGCGGCGAGACCACGACCCAGAACGTGACGATGGTGCCGATGCCCAAGAAGCTGGCCGAGCTGCAGCCGAAGGACACCCTCACCCGCGAGGGCACGGTGACGCAGCCGCCGTCCAGGACCAACGTCTGGAAGCCGGTGTTCTACGGCACCACGGTGGCCACCGCGGGCGGCGTCAGCGTCTCGCTGTACGAGCTGTTCAAGGGCCGGAGCAACGGGAACATCTCGGGGACCAGCAACTTCGTGCAGATGGTGGGCACCCAGGATGCGAGTGGCAAGCGGAGCATCAACAGCGATCAGTGCGGCTCGAAGCCGGTCGACGACTTCGCGAGGGCCAACCCGGGCGATGCGGACGTCCGGCGCTTCAACGACGCGTGCAACAACTTCAAGTACCAGAAGATCGGCTGGGTGGTGTCCGGCGTGCTCGGCGCCGCGGTGATCGGCTCGTTCTACATGGCGTACATTCGCGACGGTGGTAACTCCGAGGCCAGCAAGACCGCGGGCCGCGGCCATCGCAAGCGACGCGAGCTCGTGGTCACGCCGGTCGTGACGCGGGACGGTGGAGGCGCCACGCTGCGGTTCGACTGGTAACCCGAGGGCCATCGCCAGGGCGCGCTCCATCACTCCTCTCGGCACCCCTCTCGGCGCCCCTCTCGGCGCCCCTCTCGGCGCCCCTCTCGGGCTCGGGGGCCATCCGGGCATCGGCCTGGGCGTGGTGCTCTGCATCGCCGCGGCGCTCTGGCCGGCGCGGGCGGCGCGGGCGGACAAGCCGCGGATCGCGGTGCTCGGGCTGGAGGTCGCGCAGGGCCCCGGCGGGGGGATCGACCCGGGCGCGCAGCTGATCGCCCGGGAGATCACCAAGGAGCTGCGCCAGCGCGTGCAGTCCCCGGCGTGCCCGTACGTGATGGCGCCCAACAGCAGCAAGGAGCTGCTCGACGAGAAGCAGCTGATGTCGTGCGAGAACGAGGAGCCGGACTGCATGGTGGTGATCGGCGCCGGGCTGGCCAGCGATGCGCTGCTGTACGGCCGGGTCGAGAAGCGCGGCCAGGGCTTCCGGATCTCGCTCAAGCTGCTCGACATCAAGCGCAAGCAGGTCCAGCCGGCGGTCGACGAGCTGCCGGGGGGCGGCGGCGTGCCGGGCGTATCGCGCCGGCTGTACCGCAAGCTGATCGGCGCCGGGCCGGGTGGCAACGCGACGCTGATCGTCAAGGCGCGCAGCGACAGCGGCGGCCCGGTTCGCGGTGGCACGGTGTTCGTCGACGACGAGCAGCGCGGCCAGCTGGTCAACGGCAAGCTGACCGTGACCGAGGTCGACGAGGGCCGCCACACGGTCGCGATCCACGTCGGCGGGTTCCGGCAGTTCGCGGAGATCGTGACGGTGCGCGGCGGCGAGCAGGCCACGCTCGACGCCCAGCTCCACGGCCTGGCCGGGGGGCCGGCGGCCGGCGCGGCGCCGCTGCCCGGAGCCGGCTCGGCCCCGGAGCCGGAGACGCCGTCGCTCCGGCCGTCGCGGCTGTGGAAGGTGTCGCTGGTCGGCGGGGCGCTGACCGTGGCCGCGGGCGGCGCGTACGCCTGGTACGGCTACGAGCGCCAGCAGGCGTGGGTCCCGCTCGTCCATGCCGACATCGGCGTGGGCGACTGCGGCAAGACCGGCGACCAGCTCACGATGGCGAACAAGGGCATCCCCATCCGCCAGGACAGCCTGGAGGCGTTTCAGAACACGTGCAGCTGGCATACGAAGATCTTCTACGGCTACGCGATCGCCGGGGTCGGCACCGTGGCCGCGGTGGTGTCGCTGATCATGCTGACCCGCGATCCGGTGGCGTCGGACAGCCACGTCGCCGGGGTTCGCCCGAGGTCCGGCCTGACGTTCGCGCCGCTGATCGCGCCGGATCTCGCCGGCGCGCAGATCGCGGTCACCTGGTAGCCGCCTGGCTCCGGAACCCGTCGAGGTCGATGGCGAACCGCCGCGCCCAGCGGTAGATCTGGGTCCGGCGGGTGCCGATCGCGCGGCTGACCGCGACGACGTTGCCGCGGTGCACGGTGAGCAGGCCGACCAGCCGCTCGCGCAGCGCCTCGTCGTGCTGGCTGCGCGGCGTGATGAACGCGGGCGGCGGGGTCGCCGCGGCGCGCGCCTCGTCGCTGGGCGGCGGGCGCCGCACCAGCTCGACCAGGTGCGCGGGCTGGATCACGCCTTCGGTCGCGAGCGTCGCCGCGGTGAGCAGGGTCTTCTCCAGCGCTCGGATGTTGAGCGGCCAGCGATGAGACAGCAGGGCGCGCAGCGCGGGCGGCGCGAACCGCAGCTCGCTCGCGCCCGGGATCTGGGCGAGCAGCGCGCGCAGCAGCAGGCCGAAGTCGGCGCGCCGCTCGGCCAGCGTCGGCAGCGCGAGCGTGAACCCCGAGATCCGGCCGAATAGGTCGTCGCGGAACAGCCCGCGCTCGACCAGCCCGGCGAGGTCGCGGTGGGTCGCGGCACACAGCCGGACGTCGACCTTGACCGGGCGATCATCGCCGATCGGCACGACCTCGCGCTCCTGCAGGACCCGGAGGAACGCGGTCTGCGACGCCGGCGGCAGCTCGCCGATCTCGTCGAGGAACAGCGTGCCGCCCTCCGCGCTGCGGACCAGCCCGGTGCGCTCGCCGACCGCGCCGGTGAATGCGCCGCGGCGGTGGCCGAACAGCTCGGCCTCGAGCAGCGACGGCGGCAGCGCGCCGCAGTTGACCGCGACGAACGCGCCGGTCCGCCCGGACATCGCGTGCAGCGCGCGGGCGACGACCTCCTTGCCGGTGCCGGTCTCGCCGAGCACGACGATCGACACCGGCGTCGGGGCCAGCCGGCCGAGCGCGGCGAAGCCGTCGGCGAGCGGGCCGAAGAACGTGGCGAGCGCGGGCGACGCCACGGGCAGCTCGCCGTCGATCAGGTCGGCGGCGGCGCCGTGCTCCACCGGCTGCTCGCAGAACAGCAGGAAGCTGTGACCGAGCTCGATCAGCGCGCCGTCGCCGACCACGCTCTGGCGCGTGATCTGGCCGTTGATCAGCGAGCCGTTCTTGGACCCCGGATCGTCGAGCACCCAGCCGGCCGGGCCACGCACCAGCCGGCCGTGCTGGCTCGACATCCAGCCATCCGGGATCCGCAGCTCCAGCACGCGGGTCTCGCCGATCACCGTCCGGGTCGCGGACCTCGCGCCGCGGCCGAACCGCACCTCGTCGATCTCGCCCAGCAGGTGGCGCGACGATGGCGCGTGCAGGTCGTCGCTGATCGCCAGGACGACGAGGTACGGCTGCACGCCGGGATCGAGCTCGCCGGTCCGGCCGTGCGAGAGGCTCGTGATGGTGTCGCCGCCGAGGTCTTGCCCGAACGTGTCATGCACGGATCCGGGTCATGCAGCGATCGTACCTGGTGCTGCGCCGACCCGGCGCGCGGCCAGAACCGCACGGGACGGCTGGCCAACGGCCCGATCGGCGGCGCCGGGGTGTATCCGGATCTGTCTCCCGGCGGGAGACACTCCCCGCGCGCCCTGAGACGGTCGAGACACTGCGCGGCCGGACCGCGTGCATAATCCGGCGATGGTCGAGCCCTCGCTGGCAGTCGCGCTGTTCCCGACGCCGATCGTCGTCTTCGATCTGCCGGACATGGCGGAGGTCAACCGCGAGATCGCCGCCCAGCTGCTCGCCGAGGAGCAGACCGCGCCGAGCTGGCAGCGCGCCAACGTCGGCGGCTGGCACTCCGTGCCGGACCTGAGCCGCCGGCCCCAGCCGTGGTTTCGCGCCCTGATGCGCGCGGTGGTCGACTCGGTCGGGACCCACGTGGCCGCGCTCGCCGCGCACGCGGGGATCGATGCGCTCCCGGCGTACCGCTACGCGGTGACCGCGTGGGCGATGATCCTGCGCAGCGGTCACTACGTGATCACGCACGATCACGGCGACGCCCACTGGTCGGTCGCGTACTACGTCGAGGCCGGCGACGATCGGCCCGCGCCGTCGGGGCGGATCGCGTTCCTCGACCCGCGGCGCAGCGGGCGCAGCATCCCCGAGCTGAGCCTGTTCGGCGAGACGTTCGACCTCGCGCCGCGCACCGGCGCGCTCGTGATCTTCCCCGGGTGGCTGCAGCACTACGTCCATCCGTACCGGGGCGAGCGGCCGCGGATCTGCGTGTCGTGCAACCTCACGATGGAGCTGGCCGCGCCGGCAACGCCGCGAAACCCGTAGGCTTCCGGTCGCGAGCGGCCCGGAGCAGGGTGCCGCAGTTTCCCGGCCCGCGGTGGGCAGCAACGCGGTGGGCGCGGCGTATGTTGGAGGCCAGGACCATGAGCAACGCACAGCAGGCCGAGCATCAACCGGGGCAGCAGCAGGACGCAGCGGCGCAGACCACCGAGAGCTCGGATCCGTCGTTCGAGCTCCGTCCTGATCTGCAGGCGCAGATCGTCGGGATGAGCCCGGCCGACGCCAGGCCGCTGGCCGAGATGCTCAAGCTCTATCCCAGCTTGAGCGGCGGGATCCTCTTGTTCGCGGCGTCGCATCTGGGCAACGCGTTCGTCCAGCGCGCGATCGCGATCGCGAAGGGTTCGAAGACGCAGGGCCGCCCGGCTGCGATGAGCCGCGCCGAAGTTCGCGAGTCGATCGAGGAGCCCGCGGCGCCGCTGTCGGCCGCCGAGATGCGCGGGTTCCTCCACGACGAGTCCGATGGGCCGCAGAAGGCCGAGCCTTCCGCCGCGCCGAAGCCCGCGCAGGCCGCCGCCGAGCCGGCGTGGGTCGCCGGCGCACGGGCCTACAACGCCGTGCACGCCGAGCTGGTCGACGAGTTCAACGAGCTGACCGACAACGTGGCTCGGCTCGACGGCGAGGGCAAGGTCGACCCGCAGGCGGTCGCGCGCTGGCAGACCCACCACGGCCTGGCGGCCGACGGCAAGATCGGCCCGCAGACGGTCGCCGCGGCGCGCAAGCTCAAGGCCAAGCCGCCCGCGGTCGCGGCGGTGCCGCAGGCCGACGCCCGCCCGCCGGTCTGATCGGCGTCGTTATTCCATCCGGCCGCTGGACGGCCGCACGAAGTGGTGGCGGACCTCGACGACCGCGGTGTCGCGCAGGGTCGGCGGCTCGATCAGCGCGTCCCTGGCGTCGATCCGGACCGGGTCGGGGCTGGCGAACACGCCGGCCTTGACCACCTTGCCCATCCGGGCGGCGAGCGCGGTGTAGATGTCGCGCGCCGGCCTGGTCCAGCCCGCGATCGCGCCCGCGCCGCCGTACCCGATCACCGAGGCGGCGACGGTGTTGACGACGGCGGGCGGCAGCTTGCCGCTGATCTCGACGAACGCCGGGTTGGGGACGGCGCCGGTGTCGAACACCTTGGTGAGGCCCTTGGCGGCGCCGGCCGGCGCGAACACCGCCTGGGCGGCCTTGTACGAGGCGACCTCGGCGAGCGCGGCGGTGAGATCCGGCTTGGCGCTGCGCCCGCCGAAGAACGACGGATCGACCTCGGACTCCAGCATCGCGTTGTCGATGAAGCCGGCGTCGTTGCAGCCGGTGCCGATGAACGCGAGCTTCTTGCCCTTGAGCGCCTGCATCGAGTCGCCCACGCTGGAGTACAGCGCCCACGTCCGGGTCGTGCCGCCGCCGATGCTCGCGGTCGCGAGCAGCTTCCAGCCGAGGTTGGTCGCGTAGCACATGCCGTCGATGATCGCGAAGTCGACCGCGTCCTTCTTGAGCGCGGCGACGTTGGCGTACGACTGGGCCTCGGTCTTGACGCCGGTCGCCTGCTCGATCGCGCGGGCGAGGCCCTGGACGTAGGCGAGGCGGGCCTGGGCGGCGCCGAACTCGACCGACGGCGCGTAGATGCCGATCGTGATCTTCTGCGCCGGCTGTGCGGCGGCCACGGCGGTGAGGCCGGCGAGCGCGCAGGCGGTGACGAGCAGTCTTGTGCTTGGTTTCATCTCAGAACCCATAGATCCGCTTCTTTGTATCGGTCGATCGAGAGGGGACCTTCCCGTCCCCTCTGGACCGGCAAGCCGGTCCATTCACCCCTCCGCACGTCGCGTCGCGCGGCCCTGTCCCTGCCAGTCTTGTGCTCATCTTCATCTCAGAACCCATAGATCCGCTTCTTTGTATCGATCCAGCGCTGGAGGTCGCGGACCTGGACGCCGCGCGCCTTGGCCTTGCTCCAGGCGTCGAACGCCTCGCGCGGCCGGCCGAGCTGATCGTAGAGGATGCCGAGGTTGACCAGCGACTCGGGCGGGTTGCCGCCGAGGCCCTCCATCGCGCCGAGGTTGGTCTTGCCGAGCGACAGCGCGGCGCGGTCCATCGTGACCCGGCGCCTGAGGTCGCCGGTGGCGTACTTCTCGGCCGTGGTCAGCGACCGGCCCGCGGCGGCGAGCTGGCCGGAGCGCCACTGGTCGATCGCGATCGCCTCCCAGCACGCCGCCAGCAGCTCCTTGACCTTGTCGCCCAGGCCCGGCTCGTTGAGCAGCCTGGCGAACTCGGCGGCGGCCTGCTGGCGGGCGGCCAGCGACCCGTTGCGGTAGCTGGCGTAGGCCGCGAACAGCTGGGTGCCGAACCGCGCGTAGGCGCCGCGCAGGTAGCTGGTCTGGTTGCCCCGGGCGGCGAGGCCGCGGAACAGCCGGGCGGCCTCCGGGGCGCGGCCGGTGTCGAGCAGGGCGAGCGCGTACGAGAACTCGAACGCCGCCGGCTCGCTGCCCTTGAGCACGCCGGGGTCGCGGGTCGCCTTCTCGAAGTCGGCGACGGCCTCGCCGGCCTTGCCCTCGCGCATGCCCCGCCAGCCGCGGCGGAACAGCGCGATCGCGAGGTTGCGCTTGGCGGCCGAGGCGGTCGCGGGGTCGCCGGTCGAGCTTCCGACCGCGGTCTCGAGCTTCTCGACCGCGTCGTTGAGATCGGCGTCCCAGATCAGCGGCGCCCACTCGGTGTAGATCTCGGCGAGCGCGAGCTGTGCATTGGCCTTGCGGGCCTCGCGCTCGGCGATCGCGTAGGCCTCGGCGGCGCGCCGCGGGTCGGGCCGCGCGCCGCACAGGTAGGTCCGGGCGAGCAGACGGGCGCGCGCGACCGTGTCGTGGCCGCGGATCGAGTCGAGCTTGGCGAGCTGCTGGCGGGCGGCGTCGCACTCGCCGCGGTCGATCGCGAGCACCGCGAGGTTGGTGATCGTCACCGGCGACTGCGGATCGATCGCGAGCGCCTGGTCGAGCAGCGCCTGGCCAGCGCGATCCCGGGGGAGCCCGGGGCCAGAGCCCCCGGGTGTGTCGGCCTCGAACGCCTGCTCGTTGATGGTGAGCACCAGCCCGCGCTGGACGGTGACGTCGGCGGGCCGGAGCTCGCGCGCGGCCTCGAACCGCTGGCGCGCCTCCTTGAGCTTGTGCTGGTTGAACTGGGCCTTGCCGGCGAGCACGAGCAGGTTGCCGCGGGCCTCGGCGGGGAGCTTGGCCGCGCCGGCGCCGCCGAGCATCCGGTCGGTGAGCGCGACCGCCCTGGCGTCCTGCCGCGCCTCGAGGAAGGCGCCGCCGAGCTCGAGCGCGAGCTCGATGCTGCCCGGGTTGGCGGAGAACCCGCTCGACAGCTTCTCGATCGCGATCGCGAGGTTGCCGCCCGGGCCGCTGCCGGGGCTGATGCTGGACGTCGGCAGCCGGCGGTAGGTCTTGCCGAGCCGGATCGACAGCTGGGCCTGATCGTGGGCCTGGTTGGCCTTGAGCAGCTTCTCGGCCTTGAGGTACTGGTCGAGAGCGCCGGCCCAGTCGCGGTCGGCGAAGTAGGTGTCGCCGAGCAGGATGTAGCCGCGCGCCTCGGACTTGCGCAGCCGGGTGAACTCGGCGGCGGCGGTGCGCGCCTTCCGGGTCTGCTTGCGCGCCAGGTAAGCGGTCGCGAGGTTGAACCACGCCGAGCCGGTGCTGTCGATCCGCCGCGGATCGTCGACCACGCGCTCGCACACCGTGACCGCCGGATCGAACCGGCCCAGGCCGGTCAGCGCGGCGCACAGGCCGTTGTCGGCGTTGACCTCGGCGTTGGGCTTCTTGCCGAACTTGCGCTGGACCACGTCGAACTGGTCGGCCGCCTTGCCGAACAGCTGCGCGGCCCTGGTGTCGTCGCCGTCGGCGATCGCGAGCCGCGCGGTCGCGAGGTACGCGAAGCCCAGGCGGACCCGCGGCAGCACGTCGCCGGCCTCGAGGTCGGCCGGTCGGTTGGCGAGGTAGTGCTCGTAGGCGCCGACCGTCTTCACCGGGTCGCGCGGCGCGTAGTACTCGCCGATCAGCTTCTGGTTGGTGAACGCCTGGGGTCGGGTCGCGACCACGGTCTCGGCGACCTTGATCGCCTCTTCCTTGCGGTCGGTCTCCCACAGGATCAGGGCCTCCTGCTCCAGGACCTCCGGCGCGCTCGGGTAGCGCGCCTTGGCCCGATCGATGAAGTCGAGGCCGCCCTTGTAGTCCTTGAGGATGATGAAGATCGCGGCGCGCTTGCCGTAGGCCTCGGCCGACACCTCGCTGGGCGCCTTGGCGATCGCGCGGTCGTAGGCGGTCGCCGCCTTGTGCCAGTCGCTGTCCTCGAAGTAGCGGTCGCCGTCGCGCAGGTCGTCCTCGACCGCGGCGGCGGCGGGCCGCGGGTGCAGGGCGCCCAGCCCGAGCGACGCCGCGGCGAGCGCGAGCACCAGGGCACCGGGTCTCAATGGATCCTCCCCACGATCATGGTGATGTCGTCCTTGCGCGGTGTGTCGCCGAAGAACGCGGTCGCGTCGCCGACGATCGCGTCGCGCATCTCGCCGGCCTCGAGCGCGGCGGCGCGCTTGACCGAGGCCCGGAACCGCTTCTCGCCGTACTCCTCGCCGCCGGCGTTCTCGCACTCGACGATGCCGTCGGTGTACCAGATCACGACGTCGCCCGGGGCCAGCTCGGTGGTCTTGGCCTCGTAGCGCGAGTTGCGGTCGTCGCCGAGCCGGTTGCCGCGGATCATCAGCGAGCCGAACTCGCCGCGGCCGTCGCCGGGGCGGAACAGGTACGGGAAGTTGTGGCCGGCGTTGGCGTACGTGATCGTGCGGCGCTGCGGGTCGAAGATCGACGCGAAGCAGGTCATCACGAACCGGCGCTGCGCGCTCTCGAAGATCGCGTGGTTCATGATCTCGAGCAGCCCCGACACCGTGACGTCGTCGCGGTAGACGTAGCGCGCGACGTCGCACGCCGCCTTGGCCGCCGCGGTGATCATCGCCGACGGCACGCCGTGGCCGGTGACGTCGCCGACCACGAGCAGGACCTTGCCGCCGACCAGCTCGTGCCAGGTCCACCAGTCGCCGCCGGTCTGCGCCGCCGGCTGGTAGAACCCCGCGAACCGCAGCACGCCCTGGTCGACCGGCTCGGAGCTCGGCACCAGGGTGTCCTGGATCGTCTTGGCGACCTCGAGCTCCTGCTCGATCCGCGCCTTCTCGGCGGTCTGCTCGAGCAGGATCGAGATCTGGTCGGCCATGAAGTTGAAGTTCTCACCGAGCAGGCCGATCTCGTCGGACGACGTGATCTCGACCCGGGCGCCGAGGTCGCCGCGCGCGATCTGGTCGGCGCGCCACGCCAGCTGCTTGATCGGCCGCGAGATCGACAGCCCCTGCAGGATCGCCAGCACGGTGCCGATCAGCGCGAACAGCGCGCCGACCGCGCCGGTGTACAGCGCCGCCCGGGTCGACGCGGTCGCCTTCTGGTCGGCCGCGGCCTGGGCGAACCAGTCGATCGGCGCGAGGTCGTAGCCGAGCACGACGTAGCCCTCGCGGTGCGGCGGCGGCTCGGCCGGCAGCGCACCGGCCGCGGTCGCCGGGACGCCCTCGAACACCGGGTAGGCGAACACGCGGTAGGTCGAGTCCCCGGCGGACTTGTCGAACTTGATCAGCGGCTCGCCCCGGCCCGCCGCCGCCTTCTTCCATTGCACGAGCGCCTCGTTCCAGGTCTCGAGGGTGAGCGGGCCCAGGCCCTGGCCGACCGGCGCGTGGCCCTGGGCCTCGAAGCAGGTCAGCTTGGGCTCCTCGAAGCAGTGCGCGACCACCTGCCGGTTGAGATCGAGCACGTAGGCCAGGCGCAGGCCGTAGTCCCGCTTGCCGTTCGGCCCGTCCCGGGTGTCGAGCGCGACGGTCTCCTTGACCAGCGAGCGGAGCTCGACGTCGCGGCCGCGGTCGATCAGCAGCTGCTCGACGGCGCGCGCGAACAGCGGGGTGCCGAACTCGCCGGAGGTCTCGCGGCCGGCCCGGAACACGTCGATCTGCTGGCGCGCCGACTCGTCGAACGCGCGCCGGATGTTGACCACGTTGAGCACGCCGGAGCCGACCACCGTGACGACGATCAGGAGCGTCGTCGTCAGGATCATCTTGACCGAGAGGCTCAGACCCCCGCGAGCTGCCATCGGGGACCGAGGATATGCCAGCCGCGGGCGCTCTGGTAGGATTTGTCGGTGTCCGGCGATGCCCTCCCCCCCGCGCTGCAGCAGTTCCTGACCGAGTTCAAGCGGGTGGCCAGCGCCATCGTCGACAGCTACTTCGTCGTCGACAGCGACCGCCGGATCGTCGACTTCAACCGCGCGTTCTTCGCCCTGCTGCCGCGCCAGGTCGCCCGCGGCCTCAAGGGCAAGCGGTGCTACGAGGTGATCGAGCTCAACATCTGCAAGGCCGAGTGCATCGCCCAGCAGTGCTGGGCCGACAACCGCCACGTCCGGCTCGACGAGATCTCCGGTTCGGTGATCGGCGAGGCCGGCAAGCTCCGGTTCATCCTGTCCGCGGTGCCGATCACCGACGAGCGCGGCAACCACGTCGGGGCGCTCGAGATCCAGCGCAACGTCACCGACGAGGCGGTCGTCCAGGTCAAGTACCAGGAGATGCTGGAGACCGAGGCCCGCGAGCGCGAGCGGCTCGCCAACCAGGTCCGCATGCGGACCAAGGAGCTGCTGGAGACCAACCAGCTCCTGCTCAAGACCCAGAAGGAGCTCCTGGACTACAAGAAGGGCCTGGCGGTGTAGCCGAGCGCCCGCGTCACCGCCCCTTCACAATTGACGGGTTGCCTCGAAGATCGTCACGACCCGTCGCGATCCGCGTCAACTATCGATGTCTCCCCGAGATCGGGTTCCGGACTCTGCCGGATCGGGTGAGATCTGCCGCGGGTGTATCCGCGATGTGACATTGCGTGCGAGGCTGGTTGCGGGAAAACACTCTCGACGATGCATGGAGCGGGTGGCGCACAGTCGATCGGTCACATCCCCGATGGAACGGACACGATGCCGGGGCGGGACGTGTGGTCCGCGCCGCGCGAGGTCGGCGCGGAGTCCCGCGGCTCCTCGCTGCTGTTCGTGTCGCTGGAGCGCCACCGGCTGACCGCCGGCGGCCGCCGGCTGGTGCTGGACGACCTCGACGAGGTGGTCGTCGCGCGCGGCATGCCCGGTCGGATCGAGCGAGCGGGGCGCACCGCGGTGCTGCTGGTCGGCGACTTCGAGACCTCGCGTCGCCACCTCGCGCTCCGCCGGGCCGGCGCCGGCTGGCAGGTCGAGGATCTCGACTCGCGCAACGGCACGCTGGTCAACGGCGAGCGGGTCGAACGGGTGGAGCTCGCCCACGGCGACCTCATCGAGGCCGGGGGCAGCGTGCTGTGGTTCGCCGCCGGCGGCCCGCGCGGGTGCGACCAGCACGACCGCGATCTGGAGGACGCGCCGGTCGGGCCGAGCGTGTTCCAGACCCTCAACCGCGCGTTCGAGGAGCGGATCCAGCAGATCTGCCGGATCGCGCCGTCGCGCGTGCCCGTCCTGGTCCGCGGCGAGACCGGCACCGGCAAGGAGCTGATGGCGCGCGCGATCCACGAGGCGTCCGGACGGCCGGGCGAGTTCGTCGCGATCAACTGCGGCGCGCTACCGCGCGCACTGATCGAGAGCGAGCTGTTCGGCCACCGCCGCGGGGCGTTCTCGGGCGCCGGCGACGACCACGACGGTCTGTTTCGCCGCGCCCACGGCGGCACGCTGTTCCTCGACGAGATCGCCGAGCTGCCGGCCGAGTCGCAGGTCGCGCTGCTGCGCGTGCTGCAGGAGGGCGAGGTCCGCCCGGTCGGCGCCAGCGAGAGCGTCCAGGTCGACGTCCGCGTGATCGCGGCCAGCCACCAGGACCTGACCCGGCGGATCGCCGATGGCCGGTTCCGCCAGGACCTCTACGGCCGGATCTCGGGCTTCGAGTTCACGATGCCCGCGCTGCGCGACCGCCGCGAGGACCTCGGCACGTTGATCGCGGCGATCCTGCCGCGGATCTCCGCGTGCCCGGAGCGGTTCACGCTGCACCGCGACGCCGCGGTCGCGCTGCTGCGCTATCCCTGGCCGCAGAACATCCGCGAGCTCGAGCAGGCGCTGCGCTCCGCCGTGGCGCTGTGCGACGACGGCAAGCTCCGGCTCGCCCACCTGCCGGCGGCGATCGCGAGCTTCCGGGCCGCGGGCAGCGGGCTGTCCGCCGGTGACGCCGCGCTCCGCGCGCGCCTGGTCGAGCTGCTGGAGGACGCGGGGGGCAACGTCGCCGCGGTCGCCCGCGCGATGGAGCGCGCGCCGGTCCAGATCCGGCGCTGGTGCCGCCGCCTGCAGATCGACCTCGCCGCGTTCCGCCGGTGAGCGCGCGACGGGCCGGCGCGTGGCGCTCCGCGCGCGTCAGGAGCGGCGGCCGGCGGCGATGCGCGCCGCGACCTCATGGAAGCGCAGGCGCGCCTGCTGCTCGTCGCGCTGACCGTCGTCGAGTGTCGATTCCCGGCAGACCCCGTCCCACACGGCGAGCGAGATCGCGGGCACCAGTCGATAGCGCGTGCCTTCGCTGACTGGATCGAAGTCGCTGGCCGTCGGAGATCGCTGCACGCCCATCACGAGCGAACCTTAGCCAGCGCACGCCGTCGCAACAAGGGGACGCTGCTTCCGCAAAATGATGCAGCGAGCGGGCCCGCACGCTGCCGCGATTTGCCGGCTGGAAGCGTCCGGACCCGGAGGCATTCCGTACCTGTCCCGGTGTCTCGGCCGTCCCTGCGGGCGCGGAGACATGTCCTGATCGGGGCGCACATCTGGCGCGCTGTCGGTGGCCCGCACCGGAACATCGAAAACAACGAGCGGTGTACCGGTCGCAGCTCGCAAGATCGCGTCGATACGGTCCATCGCAACACCCGGTACCGCGATCGAAGCACGCGGGTGCTGGGACGCCGCGGTGCGCTGCCGTTCGATACTGCGTGGTTGGCCGGCGATCGCGCCGGGCCCGGGATGTGCACTCGGAGCTGGCCATGTTTGCGCGACCGGTCGCCGCACCACGAGCCTCGGGCTCGATCCGCGGCGCGCGGTTCGCAGCCCGAGCGCAGCGATCCATGGCGGGCGGTGCGCATCGGTGGGCTCGGCGCGATCATCGAACCGCCGCCGGGCATGGTTCTCGGGACTCGGGACGGGCGGCGGCGCGGAACGTGGCGGCGGCGCGGAACGTGGCGGTGGCGGGGGTGTTTTCTCGGCGGGCGCGGGGGCGGTGGCCGGGGAGCGGCGGGCGGAGGCGTGCGGTGACGCGGCCGCGGAGGGCGGGTCGGGGTTGTGCGGGCGGCGGGCAAGCAGGCGGCGAAGGAACCCGGCGGCGGGGCAAGCAGGCGGCGGGGGAGCCGGGCGGCGGGCAAGCAGGCGGCGGGGCGGGGGGCGCGGGCGGCGGCGGGGCGGGGGGCGCGGGCGGCGGCGGGGCGGGGGGCGCGGGCGGCGGCGTGATGGGGTGATGTGGGCGGCGGTGCCGGCACCTGCGATCGATCGCGATCGCAGGCTCCGGCGCCGCCGCGGATCGGGGGGCTGCGGTGACCCTGGCTGTCGGTAGACCGACAGGGGTCTCGACCGTTGCCGCGATGCGGCACCTCTCCCGCGGGGCGGGCGGCGGCATTACGCTGGGAGCATGCGTCGCTACATCTGGACGTTCGTGATGCTGTGCGGCTGCGGCGAGCCGATCTTGAAGAATGCGCCGAAGCCGGATCCGGGCGCGGTCGCCGGCGTGGCAGCCGCTGCTGCTGCGGCGGCGACCCTGGCGGATCCGCAAGGCGCCGGCCGGCGTCAGGAGCAGAAGAACAAGGGCGAGCCGGACAACCGCGGCGTCGAGGTCAAGGAGACCGTGCCCTCCGATGTCTTCGATCGGCTCGACCACCCGCGGGATGCCGGTACCGACGCGGCCGCGGCCGCGCAACCGGCGCCGCCATCGTCCTCGGCGCCCTCGGCGTCCTCGGCGCCCTCGGCGGTCGCGGTTCCTCCGCCCGCGGCGATCCCGCTGCCACCGGCGCCACCGTCGCCCTGAACCTGCGGTCGGTGGCGCCGCGTCAGCGCAGCGCCGAGACGATCAGGCCGTGGAACTGGTCCCCGGCCAGGCGGAAGATCCAGCCGACGTGCGCGTGGCAGCGGCCGCACACCGCGATCTGCCAGCGCCAGCCGGGGAACCACGAGAACGCCTCGCTGGGCACGCCGACGTGCGCGCAGCCCGGCGCCGCGACGAAGCAGCCGATCCGGAACGCGTACCCGGCGGGGTTGACGAACGTGTGCTCGTGCGCGCCGCTCTGCTCGCTGCGGTAGGCGCGGTCGGTGATCCGGTGCCCGCATGCAGCGCAGCGCAGCGCGTCGTCGGACGGCGTGCGCGTGTCCGGCCGGTCCTGGGCCTGCTCCTTGGCCACGTGGCGAGCTTACCCGGCCACGCGCGGGACGGGGCGACTCGCCGGCGATCCGGCGCTCGCGGTGCGCCGTGGTCAGGCACAGGTAGGCGCCGTGGCGGGTCGGCTCCGTCGGGCGCCACACCTACTTCCTGCCGCGCTACGACGAGGCCGGCCGGATGACCCACCAGGGCCACGCGCTCGCCAGTGCCGGCGGGATCCCGAGCCTGATGCGCAGGACCTACCGGCACCCCGACCACCCGGCGCCGCCCGGCGCGTACGACTTCCTGACCTGCTTCGAGACCGACGACGCCGGCGTCCCGGTGTTCCACGACACCTGCGCGGCGCTGCGCGACGTCGCGAAGAATCCCGAGTGGGCGTTCGTCCGCGAGGGGCCGACCTGGCACGGCCACCGGGTCGCCGGCTGGGACGAGCTGTTCGCGTGAGCCGGGATCGCGCGAGGCGTCAACGCGCGGTGCGCGACGGCACCGGGGCGACGTTCCAGATCATGCGGGCGTACTCGCGGACCGCGCGGTCCGACGAGAACCGCCCGGCGCGCGCGGTGTTGAGGATCGACGAGCGCAGCCAGCTCGCCGGCTGCCGCCAGCGGTCCTCGACCTGGCGCTGGCAATCGGTGTAGGACCGGAAGTCGGCGAGCACGAAGAACGGGTCGCGAAACAGCAGGTCGTCGACCAGCGGCGCGTACAGCGTGCGATCGCCCGGCGAGAACTCGCCGCTGGCGATCAGCTCGATCACGCGGGACAGCTCGGTGTCGGCGAGCTCGTCGCGCGGGCGATAGGTCGGGCGGTGCGCGGCGACCTGCTCGGCGGTCAGGCCGAACAGGAAGAAGTGATCGGGGCCGGCCGCCTCGCGGATCTCGACGTTGGCGCCGTCGAGCGTGCCGATCGTCAGCGCGCCGTTGAGCATGAACTTCATGTTGCCGGTGCCCGACGCCTCGAGGCCGGCCGTCGAGATCTGCTCCGACAGGTCGGCGGCCGGGTAGATCCGCTGCGCGGTCTTGACGCTGAAGTCGGGGACGAACACGACGCGCAGGCGATCGCGCGCGCGGGGGTCGCCGGCGATCGCGGCGGCGACGCCGTGGGCGAGCCGGATGATCAGCTTGGCGGCGCGGTAGGCCGGCGCGGCCTTGCCGGCGAGCAGGATCGTGCGCGCGACGCCGAGGTCCTCGCCGGTGCGGATCCGCTCGAACAGCGCGATCGCGTGCAGGATGTTGAGGTGCTGGCGCTTGTACTCGTGGATCCGCTTGCACTGCGCGTCGAGCAGCGCCGCCGGATCGCACGGCAGGCCGTACCGGGCGCGCAGCCACGCGGCGAGCTCGTCCTTGTTGGCCTGCTTGACCGCGCGCCAGCGGTCCTGGAACGCGGCGTCGTCGGCGAGCGCCTCGAGCGCCTGCAGCCGATCGAGGTCGCGCAGCCAGCCGTCGCCGATCGCCTCGGTGATCAGGTCGGCGAGCCGCGGGTTGGCGAGCGCGAGGAACCGGCGCGGCGTCACGCCGTTGGTCACGCTGGTGAACCGCTCCGGCCACAGCTCGGCGAAGTCGCGCAGCACGGTCTGGCGCAGCAGGCGCGAGTGCAGCGCGGCGACGCCGTTGACGTGGTGGCTCGCCACAGTGGCGAGGTGGGCCATGCGGACGTGCTTGTCGCCGTCCTCGCCGATCACCGACATCCGGCGCAGCCGGGCCTCGTCGCCCGGGAACTTGGCGCGGACCTCGTCGAGGAACCGCCGGTTGATCTCGTAGATGATCTCGAGGTGGCGGGGCAGGAGCCGCGCGATCAGCGGCAGCGGCCAGGTCTCCAGCGCCTCGGGGAGCAGCGTGTGGTTGGTGTACGCGACCGAGCGCCGGACCAGGTCCCAGGCCTCGTTCCAGCCCAGGCCGTGGAGATCGATGAACAGCCGCATCAGCTCGGGGATCGCGAGCGACGGGTGGGTGTCGTTGAGCTGGATCGCGAACTTGTCGGCGAACTCGCGGATCGTGCCGCGCTGGAGCAGGAGCCGGATGCAGTCCTGCAGCGCGCACGACACGAAGAAGTACTCCTGCTCGAGCCGGAGCTGCTTGCCGGCCGGGCTGGTGTCGTTGGGGTAGATCACCTTGGTCAGGTTCTCGCTCTGGATCTTCTGGTCGACCGCGCGCCAGTACTCGCCGACCTGGAACGCGTCGAGGTTGAACTCCTCGTCGGCGGCCGCGCTCCACAGCCGGAGGAAGCAGGTCGTGTTGGTGCCGTAGCCCGGGACCGGGACGTCGTACGGGATGCCCTTGACCCGGCGGTCGGGGTGCCAGTACACGCGCAGCCGGCCGTGCAGGTCGGTGGTGTGCTCGACGAACCCGCCGAACCCGACCGGGTGCTCGATCTCGTACCGCCGCACCTCCCACGGGTTGCCGTTGCGCAGCCAGCGATCGGTGTGCTCGATCTGCCAGCCGTCGCGGATCTCCTGGTCGAACGTGCCGAACTCGTAGCGCAGGCTGTGGCCGATCGCGGGGAGGTCGAGCGTCGCCATCGACTCCATGAAGCACGCCGCGAGCCGGCCGAGGCCGCCGTTGCCCAGGCCGGGCTCCTCCTCGTGCTCGACCAGCTCGTCGAGCGAGATCCCGAGGTCGGCGAGCGCGGTGCGCGCCGCGGTGTGCAGGCCGAGCGCGAGCAGGTTGGCGGCGAGCTGGGGGCCGATCAGGAACTCGGCCGACAGGTAGACCACGCTGCGGCTCTTGCCCTCGAGGTAGGTCCGCGACGACTCGACCCAGCGGTGCAGCACGCGATCGCGCACCGCGAACGAGAGCGCGAGGAACTGGTCGTTGCGGGTCGCGACCTCGGGGAACTTGGCGAGCTCGAAGTACAGCTTGCCGACCAGATCGCGGCGCAGCGACGCGGCGTCGTCGCGCGGGCGCGTGTCATCGTGGCGGTCGATCATGCCGGGCAACGTAGCGCATCGCAGGGTGTGCCGGTGGCGCTCGCGGTGCGGTGTGCCGCTCCGGACCGCTCGGCGATCCGCGGGGGGAGCGGTAGGGTCTGCTCATGTCGGAACATCGAGCCTCGATCGAGTGGGCTGGCGGTGCCACCGCCGGCGACTTCCTGAAGCTGCGCTACACGCGCGAGCATCGCTGGACGTTCGATGGCGGCGTCGAGGTCCTGGCGTCGTCGTCGCCGTCGGTGGTGCCCGCGCCGTGGTCGAACCCGCGCGGGGTCGATCCCGAGGAGGCCTACGTCGCCTCGATCTCGAGCTGCCACATGCTGACGTTCCTGTTCGTCGCCGCCCGGGCCGGGTTCGCGGTCGCGAGCTACCACGACGACGCGGTCGGCGTGATGACCAGGACGCCGGCCGGTGTGGCGTGGGTTCAGCCGGGTGACGCTGTCGCCGAAGATCACCTACACCGGCGACCGGCGGCCCACCGCCGAGGAGCTCGCGAAGCTGCACCACGCGGCGCACGAGGGCTGCTTCATCGCCAGCTCGGTCAAGACCGAGATCGTCGTCGCGTAGCCGCCCGGCCGGGCGGCGGCACCGGCTCGAAGCCACCGGCCGCCTGCCGGGCGCGCCACCGCGCGCGGGTGTGCGCCGCGAGCGCGGCGGGCGCCGTGCGGCGCCGGAGCTCGGCGAGCGCGGCGGCCAGGGGTGGTGGTAGACGCGGTGGCAGGTCGGGGGCCAGGCGCTGCCAGCGCGGGTCGGCCGCGGCGAGCGCGCCGCGCACCAGCGGACCGTGCCGGGGCGCGAGCCGGCGCCCCCGCTCGGCCTGGGCGAGATCGGCGCCGTTGCCGGCGCACGACACCAGGTCATCGACGACGTAGGCGGTGCGATGGCGGTCGATCGGGATGCCGATGTTGACGCTGATCGCCACGCCACCCGCGGCCTCGCCGACGTGGTAGTAGCTCGACGGCCAGTACAGGACGTCGCCGGGGCCGACCTCGATCGCGAACGAGGTCGCCAGGTACGCGTCGTACCGGGTCACGGTCGACACCGGCTCGGTCCACGGCCGCACCGGCCAGAACCGCATCCGCTTGCGGCCGGCGAGCGCGAACAGCATCGTGGTGAAGCGGTCCTTGTGGACGCCGACCGGCGTGGCCTCGTAGTCGCCGTGGAACAGCGTGGTGATCGCGCCGGTCAGCGGCAGGCCGATCCGCTGCCACAGCGGCGCGAACATCGCGCGGGCGGCGGACCACACCGCGTGCGAGTGGCCGTGGAACCGGCTGATCATCAGCGCGTGACGGCGATCGCCGAGCGCTCCGGCGAGCCGCGCCGCGTAGCCGGCGAGATCGCGATCGCGCGCGACGGGCAGCCAGGGGGCGACGAACACCTGGGGCTGGCCCTCGATCGAGAACTGGGCGTCGCGGTGGGCCGCGAGGTCGTAGGTCTGGCCGAGCTGGCGGCGGCCGGCGGCGACCGCGCCGGCGAACGTGTCGGGCAGGGTGAACGGCGCGCCGACGCCGCGGAACACGACGATGCGACGCTCCCACCAGCGCGCCACGAGCTCGTCCCAGTCCAGCCGCGTGACCTCGTCGTGCGTGCCGCGGCGGCGCGCCGTCCTGCCGGGGTGCCGAGCGGCGGTCATCGCGCACCGTCTTCGATCGAGGCCCGGCCAGCGGCCCCGACAGCGTCCCCGGCGGCGTCCCCGGCGACGGTGATCGCGCGGATCTCGGCGAGCAGCGCCAGCGCGGCGGCGAGGCCCGGATCGTCCCCGCACAGTGCGCCGACGGCGGCCTCGCGGTGCTCGAGGGAGCGCACGATCCGGTGCAGGGCGCGCTCGCCGCTGCGCAGCGTGAAGCCGTGGCCGTTGGCAGCCCAGATCGACTCGCCGCGCCAGCGCATCCGCACGATCGGTGTGCCGGGGTCGCGCCGCACGCGCGCGGCCGCCGGCAGCGCGATCGACCGCGCGGCGGGCACCGGCTCCAGGCCGCAGGCGCTGACCCGGCGCGCCCACCGGATCGCGAGCTCGCGGGCCAGCTGCGGGCTGCGGGCGAGCTCGGCGACGCACCGGCCGGTGCGCCGCAGCTCGGGCGGGACGGCGCAGGCCGCGCCGCGCGGCGCCAGCGGCACGAACGGCGCCGCGCCGTCGTCGCCACCGAGCCGCTCGGCGACGAGCTCGCTGACCAGCCGCGCGACCTCGCCGCCGGTGTCGCTCCCGGCCGCCGGGATCCACAGCCGGAGCGCGAGGCACGGTGCGAGCGCCTCGTCGAGGTGCCAGCGATCGGCGGGGCAGTACACCACGTCGCCGGCGCGCGCGGTCACGACCTGGTCCGGGCGGTGCGCGTCGAAGTCGCGGATCTCGTTGGGCGAGCGCTGCCACAGCCGGCGCCAGATCCGCGTGCGGAGGCGGCCGGCGAGCACGGCGGTGACCACCGCGCAGTGCATCCGCCGGGTGAAGCCGCGCGGCGTGCGGGCGAACGCCTCGAGCACGAGCTCGCTCACCACCGGCAGGACCGGCGCGCCGATCTGCGCCAGGAGGCCGCGCACGAGGCCCCGGACCTCGGCCCACAGCGCGAAGTCGAGCACCAGCGGGTCGGTCACGACCAGCTGGAATCCCCCGGACGCCGCGCCCTCGCCGGCGAGCCGCGCGACGTAGTCGTCGAGCGAGCGGTCGTCCGGGCCGGGCAGCCGATGTCCGGGGCTCGCCACCGCCACGTCGCCGGTGTAGAGCCGCACGTCGGGCACGGCGCGGAACCGCATACCGAGCCGGAACGGCGCGCTGGCCTCGACGACCGCGCGCCACGCGCGATCCGGGGAGATCGCGAGCCGGCACCCCGCGCGCAGCCGGCCGACCTCGGACGCGCGGTGGGCGCGCACCACGGGATCCCAGTCGATCCCACGGGGGGCTTTGCCCCCCGCCCCACCGGCAGAGCCGGCGGGGCCCCCACCCCCCATCTCCTCGCTCCGCTCGTCGATCCCACGGGGGGCTTTGTCGCTCACCGGAACGTCCTCTGCATCTGCCGGGCATAGACCGCGAGCGGCGGCAGGCCGACCGCGGCGCGCCGCCGGTCCACGCTCGCGGCGCGCTCGATCGGCAGCGGTACCAGCGCGCCGTCCCGGCGGTGGAACTTGGTGCCGTACACCTGGCGGCGGCCGGCGGCGACGCGCAGCGCGTCGGTCAGGTACGCGACCTGGTGCCACGGCGCGTCGCCGCGCGCCGCGGCCCGGCGGAGCAGGCGGAGGCAGCGGCGCTGGAACGCGGCGTCGCGGCCGTGCTGGACGACCCGCGCCGCGGCGCCGGCGGCGCGCGCACCGACCAGCGCGCGGCCCGGCCAGCCGTGCTCGGCGACGACCTCGCGCAGCCAGGCCACCGCCGCGGTGGTGAGCTCGTCGACCGCGCGCCCGGCTGCGCGATCGGTGAACCGCGACGCGGCCCAGCGCCACCGCAGGCCGGCGTCGAGCCGGTCGATCCGCAGCAGGTCGCGGCGCAGCGCCGCGCGCGCTCCGGTCACCGCGCCGCTCCCAGCGCCGCGATGTCGAGCGTGATCGTCGCGCCGCGCCACGCGTAGGTCAGGCGCCGGTCGGCCTCGGGCCAGTCGAACGCGACCGAGCCGCGGCCGGGGGCGTCGACCGCGATCCGCACGCCGCGCCGGCGGTCGTGCCAGCGCCGCCGCGGCAGGTCGGCGAACACGTAGGCGAGCGCGTCGCGCAGCGCCACGCCGAGCTCGAGCAGCGAGAGCCGCTCGCCGGTGAGGATCGCGCCCGACGGGGGCTGGCGGGGGTCGGCCGCCGGCTGGCGGCCCGCCGAGCGGTGCGCTCCGGTCGCGGGATCGATCCAGCGCAGCGGGCCGCCCGCGGCGCGGCGGAAGAAGTAGGGCACGTCGAGCCGGCCGAGCTGGGCCCGCTCCTCCCGCGACAGCCGGGTGCGCGGCGATCGCGGGCGCGGGGCGCCGAGCACCCGGCGATCGAGCTCACGGGCGTACGCGGCGGTCGGCCGGATCAGCACGCGGACGACGCCGCGCCGCGCGGCGCGCCGGACCAGCGCGGTGACCCGCTCGCGCTCGCACACCAGCTTGGTCCACAGGTCGAACATCCCGCGCAGGTACGCCCCGGCGTATGCGGCGAACCCGACGCGGCCGCGGGTGTCGGCGACGACCGACGAGGTCTCGCGGCGCACCCAGGCCACGGTCCGGCGGCGCAGCCGCAGCCCACCGGGGCGCTGGGCGAACCCGGCGATCGGCCCGCCGACCGTGCACCACCGCGCGGCGCGCTCGAACCCGACGTGGTGATTGCCGCGATCGCGCTCGTCGTTGACCAGGCCGGTCTCGATCAGGCGCTCGACCGGGAACAGCCAGACCTCGAGGTCGACCGGGTAGGCGAGCGGCTCGCGCGCCGCGCGGCGCCGGCCGACCACCAGATTGCCCGTGTGGAGGTCCGACGCGCCGAACGCGAAGCACGCCGCGGTGAGCGCCCCGGCGCGCTGCCAGAACCGTGCAGCGTGCCGCGGCGGTAGCCGGCAGGCCGCGAGTGCGAGATCGCCGCGCGCCGAGGTCCGGATCGTCCCCCACTGTCGCGGGCGCTCGATCCACTCCTGCCACGAGTACGCGCCGCGCTCGCGGCCGCCGCCGGGCACGACGCGCAGCGTGGGCAGCGAGGCGTCGCCCGACGCGGAGGGCAGCGCGTTGAGCGCCGCGAACAGCGAGCCGGTGTCGGCGAGCAGCATCCGCTCGCCGGTCGCCGGCCGGGGCTTGTAGGCCCACGCACCGCCGGCGCGGAACGCGGCGCGGATCACGCGCTCGCCGCCGTTGTGGGACTCGTCCGGTGCGACCCACAGATCGCGCACCGGCCCGCGCACGCCCGCGGCCGCCAGCGCGCCGCCGAGGTCGCGGGTCAGCCGGCGCAGGAACCGCGCCAGCGTGCGCTGCACGCTCTCGAACATCGCATCGAGCACGGCGTCGGGCGGCGCGTCGCGGGCCGCCGCGCACGCGATGAAGCCGGCGCAGATCAGCGCGCCGAACAGCCGCGGATTGTCGACGGCGAGCACGCGCGGCGCCAACGCGCCGGTGCACCGCGCGGCCGCGGCCTCGCACCATGCGCCGAGCCCCTCGATCCGCGCCACCAGCGGGGCGAGCCGGGGCCGCGCCAGCGCGGCGGCGACCAGCCCGGCGTCGCGCGGGCCGGCGAGCTCGCGCGCGTCCGCCTCGACACCCTCGGGGCAGGTCCGGATCACGGGTGGAAACAAACCGCCGCCCCGTCCCGTGCTGACCGCCTCGACCAGCCGCCGCGTGTGGTCCGGCAGCGGCGGCATGCGGTCAGGCGTGGACCAGGGAAACGTCAGCATGGACGGGGGGCGTACCTCGAACCCGTCCGGCTAGACCGGCGGGCGGCAATGCCCGGTGTCGGAGCAGGTCGTGATCGCCTCGCCCCTCGCGCCCACCACCTTCTCCAGTCGCTCGATCACCACCACGACCTTTTCACGTGGCGACTTGGACTTGACATGCTTGTGCTTCTTCACTTTCCCTCCTCGAGCACCTCATGGAGCGCTCGCTACAAATATGGATTACGAATTCGCCGCGAGCCACCGATTCTTTGCAGTACCGGGATCTGCTGCGTGACAGTACGGCTTGCCCACAGCGGCAATTCGATGTTCGAAGTCACGACGAGTCCGTCGATGCCATGGATTGCCAATCTACCGCATCGCGCAACTGCATGAGCGTCGTGCGAAGTGCGGACGCGGTGTACCGGAACGCTGTACCGCGACAAGTCGCAGTCGCACGTCGGTCGCGGTGGAACATGCGGAACAACCTGCACGAACGGGCAGGTTCGGTCAGGCTTCCAAGGACGTGTCGATCCGGCTGCGCGGCGGCGACGACGCGCTCGCCGAGGAGCTCGACCGGATCGCGGGCGAGGTCGGCGCGCCCGGACTCATGCTGAGCGACGGCGATCTGGCCACCTGGACCGAGCCGTACGGCAACCCGTGGGCGCTGCACGAGGCGCTGGCCGGCGTTCGCGCGCTGTCGGAGCGGTCCCGACCCGGCGCTTCGTGGTCGAGCTCGAGCCCGACGAGGTCCGCGGCACGCTGCAGGCCGGCGGGTTCACCCGGGTGCCGTTCGCCGCGCTCGACGCGTGGGTCAGCGCGTACCCGAGGCCGCGGCTCGCCGGTTGCGACCGAGCTCGGGCTGCCCGAGCAGCTGCCCTCGTCACACGTCGCCGGCCAGGTGGTCGGCCGGGCTACTTGGTCGTCACGAGGTAGGCCAGCACGCCGATCGCGGCGACCAGGATGACGATCAGGACGGCCACCAGCGCGTTGGACCGGCCCGGGGCGGCCGGGCGCATCTGCGCGCCGAAGCTGTACTGCCCCGGCATCCCCGGTGCCCCCGGTCCCCCCGGTCCATTGACGTGGCCGGGCTGGTGCGGATGACCCAGTGCGTTGACCTGGCCCGGCATCTGGCCGGCCTGGCTGTGGGGATGCCCGAGCGGCCCCATCGGCGGGTGCGCCATCGGGTGTCCGAGCTGGCCGAGCTGTGGGTTGCCCATCTGCGGGCTGGGGTGGCTCAGGTGCGCGGCCTGGCCCATCTGGGCCGGGTAGCCCATCGGCATCGGGTTGGGCCGGCTGCCGGGCCCGGTCGCCGGCTTCGAGCCGAGCTGCGGCCGGCTCGGGTTGACGAAGCCGCGCTGGCCAGACGGACCGGAGGAGTGGGCCGCGACCGGCGCCGGAGAGCTGGTGCGCTGGATCGACGGCAGCGACGGCACGCTCGGCTTGGAGCCACTCGACAGGTTGGGCTGGCTCGCCCGCGATCGGACCTTGCTGCCGCTCCGGCTGTGGTCGGCCTCCATGCCGCGGCCGAGGTCGCGCATCGCGCCGTTGATCTTGTCGGGCTCCGCGAGCTTGCGCTGGTTCGACAGGAACGCGAAGTACGAGTCCGGCATGTCGTCGAAGTCCATGACCAGGTCGCACTCGTCGCACCGGCAGGTCGGCGGCTCGTGCGGCGGTGGGCCCATGTCGGAGGCCTCGACCAGCAGCACCTTCTCCTCGTCGCACTCCGGGCAGAAGTAGGGGACGTAGAAGCTCTTGACCACCCCGTTGCCGGTGAAGTTGTTGACCAGGTTGATCTGGGCGACGATCGCCGGCGAGCACTCGACCAGCACCGACCGCGTGCCGTTGTACTCGAGCTTGGACAGCCAGTTGACCCAGTCGCGCACGCCACACGAGTTGATCCGCTCGATCTCGCCCAGGTCGATCACCGCGGTTCCGGACGGGATCTTGTCGACCAGGTCGCCGAGCTCGTTGTCCTCGTCGATCACGCCCCCCAGCTTCACGTAGCTCATGTCGCCACGGTGCTGGACCGCTGCCTGGAACTTATGGCTCATCGCGCCTCCGGCATGTAACGACGGTATGGTTGGTTACCACAGCCGTTCCAGCTGCCGCACGGTCCACTGTACGATCTGACACTTAAATCATCCAGCGCAGCGATCGCTCGGCTCATGTTCCTTCACCACACATGTAATCCAGCCCGCATTTTTCCGGCGGTCGGTAGCTCAGCTGGTCAACAAGTTCCGGATCTGCTGGTAGTTATCGCTCAGGTAGTACCGTACCAGATCGGGCCCTCCGAGCACCGAGCCCAGGGCGACGGCCGCATGGTGGCTGGCCAGCTTCTCGCCGGACAGCAGGGCGACGGTCCAGACCGCCGCGTGGAAGTCGTCGCAGGCGACCAGGCCCGCGCGCTTGGCGCACGCCAGCATGCCATCGATCCAGGCCCCGGGGTCGATATCGCGGATCCGCGAATGGCGCTCGATCACCTTCTGGGCGGCCGGGCTGACGCTGCCGAGCAGGTCGGCGGCGGTGCCGGGGACTCCCGTGTCGGGTGACAGCAGGGCGCGCAGCAGGTGGCCGAGCTCGCGGCGCTGGCGCGCGCCGAGCTGGAGCAGGGTCGCGTAGCCGCCGCGGATCGCCTCGAACGCATAGCCGCACAGGAACCGCAGGGTCAGATCGGACTCGGTGATCAGCGAGCGATCGACCACGAGCAGCCGGCGCGGGAACGCGGTCACGGCGGCCAGGCCGGGGACCTTCTCGCCGATGAACACCTCGGCCTCGGTCCGGTACAGCGCGCTGATCTCGGCCGCGATCTCGGCCAGCCGCGGGTCGGGAGCGGCGGTCACGGGCTGGAGGTCGTGGCCGAGCGCCGGGGCGACGATCACCGACGTCAGCTCCTGGGCGAGCGCGTCGAACAGCTCGCCCAGCGGCTCGCGCGCGGCCTGGGTGATCAGCAGGCGGACCCGGGCGTCGTCGTCGAGCACGCCGCGCAGCGGCGGGCGGACCCGGGTCGCGTTGAGCCGCATCATGGTCGCGCGGTCGGAGTCCTCGGCGAACCCGAGCAGGTCGAGCACGGTGAGCACGCGGTTGGCGCGCTCGGTCGCGCCGGTCCGGCTGTGGAACGATGCGAGCAGGCGGTACGCCGGGGCGTGGTGGATGTCGCGCTCGAGCACCTTGCGCAGCTCGCCGATCGCGCGCTGCGGGTCGTCGACCGCGTAGATCTCGGCGAGCGCGACCCGGTCGCTGGCGCCGTCGGGTTCGACGTTGAGGATCCCGCGGTAGGCCTCGATCGCGGCGGGGCGGTCGCCCGAGGCAAGCAGGATCCGCGCCAGGCCGCGCTGCAGCGGCACGGCGGCGCGCGGCCCGCCCTGCGCCATCGCGGCGTGCGCGGCGTCGATCAGCAGGGTCTCGGCCTGGCGCTGGTCGCCGGCGTCGGCGGCGCGGCGGGCCAGCACGAGCGCGGGCGGCGCGTAGCCCGGGTCGTACTCGATCGCGCGGCGGTACTGCGGCGCGGCGGTGCGCGGGTCGCCGGAGGCGTCGAGGATCCGGCCCTTGTAGTAGTAGTAGCGGGCGAGCGCGGCGGGCAGCAGCGGCTGGCCGGGCGCGGTCGCGAGCTCGATCACGCGGTCGATCGCGACCCGGGCGTCGGTGGTGCGGCCGGCGAGGTAGTACTGCTGGGCGAGCACGTAGTAGGCGTCCTGGTGCGCCGGATCGCGCTCGAGCACCTCGTGGAGCACCGCGATCGCGCGGCCGGTGTCGAGCTCGCCGTCGGCGTGGATCTCGGCCTGCCGCATCAGCGCGGCGATCCGGTCGGTGGGTGACGCGGTGTCGCCGGTGACGAACGTCTGGACCGCGGCGATCGCCTCGTCCCAGTGCCGCATGTCGGTGTGGAAGTCGACCAGCGCCGACAGCACGGTGAAGTCGCCGGGCACGAGCTCGAGGGCCGCGCGGTACAGCTCGGCGGCCTGGTCGAGATCGCCGTCGCGCTCGCGGATCGCGGCGCGGCCGGCGTGGACCCGGGCGAGCAGCGCCCCGGCGTCGTCGCGCTTCTTGTAGACCTTGTCGAGCTCGCGGTAGGTCGCGTCGAAGTCCCACACGTCGGGCCGCTCGCGGGCCAGCGCGCCGAGGTCGTCGAGCGCCTCGCTGTTGCCTGGCCGGATCTCGAGCGCGACGATGAAGCTCTCGGCCGCCGCGCGCGGATCGCCGGTCATCCGCGCGACCACGCCGCGCTTGCGGTAGAACTCGCTGCGCGTCGTCGGGTCGCCGTCGCGCATCGCCTTCTGGGCCAGCGCGTTGGCGATCGGTTGCGCCCGGTCCCACGCGCCCTGGTGGAAGAAGTGCTCGAACAGCGCCTGGTTGGCGGGCAGGCAGTCGGGATCGACCGCGAGCGCGCTGTCGTAGTACTCCATGGCGCGCGGGGTGTCGCCGAGCTGCTTGTCGTAGATCCCGCCGATCTGCGCGTAGACCCCGGCGCGCTCCTTGTCGTCCTGCCAGAGCTTGACCTCGAGCTCGAGGGTCTCGATCACGCGCGGCCAGTCCTGGCGCCGGCGGTAGAGGTCGCGCAGGCCGTGGACCGCGGGCAGGCAGGTGTTCGAGGTCTTGATCGCCGCGTCGTAGTAGCGGATCGCGTCCTGCTCGCGGCCGAACTTGGCCTCCATCACGGAGCCGCAGCGGAAGTACAGCAGCGACTTGGTGTTGCGGTCGCTGGTGACCTTGATCAGCCGGCGGGTGACGTCGATCAGCTCGGCCCACTGCTCGGTCGACTCGTAGATCCGGCCGAGCGCCTCGAGCGCGTCCTTGTTCTCGGGCTGGAGCTCGAGGATCTTCTGGTAGTGCAGGGTCGCGGTCTCGACGTCCTGCGCGCCGTCCTCGGACACCCGCGCGATCCGCCGGAGCAGCTCGACCGACGCGGGCTCGTCGGCGGTGTGCGCCAGCTTGTGCTGGAGGACCTCGATCAGCCCGGACTTGTCCTGGTTGGCCTCGTAGAACTGCTCGAGCGTGGCCGACGCGCCGGCGTCGTGGGGATCGACGTCGAGCACCAGGCGGTGGAACCGCATCGACTGGCCGGCGTCGCCGGCGTGCTCGGTGGCGAGCTGGGCCGCGGTGCGCAGCGCCTCGATCTTGCGCTGCGAGTCGCGCTGGGTGGTGGCCCGGTGCTCCCACGCCGCGATCAGCGGCTGCCAGTCGCCGCGCCGCTTGCACAGATCCTCGAGGATCTTGGCCGACGCGGCCGGCTGGGAGTCGACCTCGACGACCTTCTGGTACGACGCGATCGCGGCGTCGAGCTGGTGCAGGAAGTTGAGCTGGACGTTGCCGCGCCGCGCGTAGAGATCGCCGAGCCGGTAGGCGCGCGACGCGCCGCTCTCGACGCACCCGATCGCATGGTCATAGAGCTCCATGACGACCGCCCAGCGCTCGGCCTTGTAACACACGCGCTCCATCGCGGTGAACACGTCGCGGTTGGTCGGATCGGCGGTGAACGCCGCGGTGAACGCCGCGATCGAGCCCTCGACATCGCCGCGCAGCTGGCGCAGCGCCGCGACCCGGGCGAGCAGCAGCGCGCGCGCCGGTCCGGTCTCGGTCTCGGCGCGCGCCTCGAGCAGCCGCGTGAGCTCGCGATCGCGGCCGAGCTGGTCGTAGAGCTTCTCGAGCGCGGCGGTCGCGGTCGGATCGCCGGGCCGGCGGTCCAGCACGCCCTCGTAGGCGGTGATCGCCTCGGCGGGTCGGTTCATCCGGTTCGCGCGCAGCTCGCCGAGCTCGGCGAGGATCGCGACCTGGCGCTCGGTGTCCGAGCCGCGGACGTTGGGCAGCTCGCGCTCCAGGGCGGCGACCAGCTCGCCCCACCGGCTCGCGCCGCGCAACAGGCGCACCAGATCGCGCTGGCGGGTGTCGTCGTACAGGTTGTGCTGCGCCAGGGTCAGCATCCGGATCGCGGCGTCGAGATCGCCGAGCTGGTGCTCGTAGAGCTCGGCGAGCTCGGCGGCGCGCTGTGCCTTGTCGACGTTGGTGGTCGCGGTCTCGAGCTGGCGGCGCCGGACCTCGGCGAGCTCGGGCCACTCGGCGATCTTGGCGAGCGCCTCGGCGAGCACCTCGAGGTTGCGCGGGGTCTGGGGCGCGCCGCGGAACGCGCGGGCGAGCTCGTCCCACAGCCCGAGCGCGCGGGCCGGGCGCTCGATCCCGACCAGCGCCTCGGTCTGATCGGGCTCGATGCTGAGCACGTCGAGGTAGGCGGCGACCACGGTCTCGGGCTCGCGGTCGAGCTCGATCAGGAGCCGCGCGAGGTGCTTCTGGAGCTGCATGCGGCGCGCGAGCGGCGGGTTGGCGGCGAGCTCGCCGCGCACGATGTCGAGCGCGCGATCGAGCCGGCCGGCCTGGTGGTGCAGCCGGGCCTGCTCGCGCTGCGCGTCGGGGTGGCCGGCCTCGCCGGCTTGGACCAGGGCGGCGAGCGCTGCCTCGCGGTCGCCGCGCTGCTCCTCGCCGTGCGCGATGTCGGCCCAGATCTCGGCGCGGCGGGCGGCCGTGGCGGCGAGCTCGGCGGCGCGGCGGCGGAGCTCGATCGCGCGCGGCCAGTCGAGGTCGCGATCGCACAGCCGCGCGAGCGCGAGCAACGCGTCGGAGTCGTCGGGGCGATCGTCGAGCAGCCGCTGCAGGGTGGCGCGCGCGCCCGCGACGTCGCCGACGTGCTCGAGCAGCTCGGCGTGCTCGCGCGCGGCGGTGGCGCGCGCGTCCTTGCTCACCAGCGAACCGGCCAGCTCGGCGAGCACCTCGGCGAGCGCCTCGTGGCGCCGGCCGGCACGGTACACCGCGGCGAGCGCGGCGCGGCAGAACGGGTCGCCGCGGTCGAGCTCGGCGGCGCGGCGCAGCGACTCCTCGGCCTCGATGAAGTCGCCGCGCGACAGGTCGACGATCCCGCGCGCGCACCACAGCGCGGCCGCGCACCGGGGGTCGGACTCGGCGGTGGCCCACGCCTGGTACGCGGTGGACAGCGCCTCGTCGTTGCCGCGCGACCGCCGCGCCACGTGATCCCGGCTGGTCGGCAGCGCCTCGGGCGCCGCCGCGGCCCGCTGCCACAGCGGGATCGCGCGATCGGCATCGACCCGCTCGGCGATCGTCGCGGCCCAGCGCAGCGCGAGCCCGCCCCGGGCCTCGAGCCGGGTGATCGCGACTGCCCCGGGCGCTGCGAGGGGCGCCTGCGGGGCGAGGGGCGCCGGCGGGGCCAGATCCAGTGCGTCGAGCCAGCGCTCCGCAGCCGGCGACCCCGCGGCGTCGGCCACCGCGCGGGCGAGCTCCTCGAGCCCGCCGAGATCAGGAGACGCGGCGAGCGCGGCGAGCTCCAGCGCGCGCCAGGCGTGGGTCGCCGCGACCTCGGCGCAGTCGGTGTCGGCGAGCCGGCGGTGGGCGGCGAGCCGGCTCGCCCGGCTCTGGGGGTCGCTCACACCCGCGCCCGACCACGTCGCGCGCAGGTACGCGTAGCGCCGGAACGCGCCGGGCAGCTGCGCCGCCGGGGCGACCGCGAGCTCGGTCCACAGCGCGGTCGCCTCGCCCGCGTCGCGCCGGGCGTCGAGCTCGCTGGCGAGCGCGGCGAGCGTTGCGAGCGCCTCGAGCGCGCCGCCGGGCAGCTCGCCGACCAGCCCGGCGCGCCGGTCGAGCAGGTCGAACCGGCGGCCGTCGTCGAGCGCGGTCGCGGCCTCGAGCGCGACATCGAAGCAGCGCAGCCAGCCGAGCGCGGCCCCGTCGCGCCCCGGGAACTGCGCGAGCCGCGACCAGCACAGCGCGAGCGCGCCGGCGGGATCGCGGCCGCGGTCGAGCACCAGCGCGGCCGCCGCGGCGACCTCGTCGGGTGGCGCGCCGTCGCCGAGCGCGGCGGTGCGCAGCGCGATCACCCGGTCCCAGTGCCCGGCGGCGGCGTGGGCGAGGCACGCCAGCTCGGTGACGTGCGCGCGCCAGGCGGCCGGAAGCTCGCCCGCGAGCAGGCGATCCGCGAGCGCGCCGGCGCGGCCGGGGTCGGCGCAGCGCACGAGCCAGGCCTCCGCGAGCTCGATCGCGAGCGCGGCGGCCGCGGTTCCGTCGCCGGAGTCGGGCGCTAGCCGCGCGAGCAGCGCCGGATCGTCGAGCGCTGCCATCGCGCGCAGCCGGAGCGCGAGCGGGTGGCCGTCGGCGAGCTCGAGCAGCCGGAGCGCCTCGTCCGGACTCTCGGGCGAGCTCTCCGGTGAACGCTCGGGCGGGCGGCGCAGCGCGTCCCAGCTCGCCAGCGCGGTCCGGACGTTGAGATCGGCGAGCCGATCGTGGTCGTGCCCGGCGGCCAGCAGCGCGGCGGCCTCGCTCGCGACCAGCTGGAGCACCTGGTCGACCAGGGCCGCCGCGTCCGGCGCGTGCAGGCTGCTGGTGTCCTCGTCGGAGTAGCTCGCGACGGGCTGGACATCGGTCTTGGCGGGGATCGGGGACACGGGGCGGGCGGGGAGCGACGGCAGCGCGTCGTGCGGCCGGTGGACGGTAGGCGCATCCGCCATGCGCCGTCAGCGTATCGTGAGGCCACAAAACGCGCCAGATTCAGCGGGTTTTGCGTGATACGCTCCCGGCAGTATGAGGTCACGGCGTGCGATCTGCGTCAGCCGCGATCGCACCTTGCGCGGCGTGGTCGAGCCCGCGCTGGCGTCGGCCGGGGTCGCGGTCGAGCACTGCGACGATGTCCCCGGCGACACCCGCGGCGCCGTGCTGGTCGTGATCGACCGCGCGACCCGCCAGGCCGCCGGCGACGGCCTGGGCGCGATCGCCGCCCCGGTCGTGATCGTCGGCGACGACCTCGACGACGACGGCCTGTTCGCCGCGATGCTCGATGCCCCGGTCAGTCACCTGGTCACCGATCCGAGCGACCGCGACCTCGGGATCACCTCGGCGAAGCTGGCGTCGGGCGACCTGTTCGGCCTCGAGAAGTACCTCGCCGACGGCGCCGCGGTCGGCGAGCGCACGGTCACCGGCGACCCCGACAAGCGCGCCGCGATCGGCGCGGTGTGCGCGTGGGCCGAGGCGATCGGCGCGCGCCGGCCGCTCGTCCACCGGCTGGCGAGCGTGGTCGACGAGCTGCTGATGAACGCGCTGTACGACACGCCGGCGATCCGGACCAGCGCGCCGCGCGCCGTGCTGCGGTGGGGCGCCGACGACCGCGCGATCGCGATCTCGGTCGGCGACGGGTTCGGTGCGCTGCGCCAGCGCGACGTGATCGACCACGTCCGCCGCGCCCGCCGCGAGCGCGGCCGGCCGCGCTCGGAGGCCGGCGCCGGGCGGGGCGCCGGGATCGGGCTCTACCTCGTGCTCGGCAACGTCGCGTCCCTGGTCGTCAACGTCGAGGCCGGGAAACGGACCGAGGTCGTCTGCCTCTTCGATCGAACGACGCCGGGGCGGCCCGCACCGGCGTGCGCGCGCTCGCTCCACGTGTTTCGGTCGGCGGTGCCGTAGTCGCGGCGAGCCGTGCGCCGGCGACGATCCGCGGCGGCTCGTACACCAGCTCGCCCGCGGTGACCGGATCGTCGGCGCCGCGCGTCCACGCCGGGAACCCGACGATCGCGCCGAGGTAATCGGCGAGCGCGGACGCCCGGTCCCGGGCGAGCGCCGCGATCCGGTCGCGGATCTCGTCGGTCATCGCCACCAGGCCGAAGCTCACCACCGGGCTCGCGCGCGGATCGTCTCCGCCGAGCGCCGCCGGCCGGCGCGCCCCCGAGATCCGCATCCGGCCGCGCTCGTCGACCTCGTACAGCGCGATCGCATCCGGGTCGCGGACATCGACCTCGTATCCGGGACAGCGCAGCGCGCGCGCGAGGCGGGCGAGCCGCGGCTCGAGCCGCCCGCCGCGGTCGAGGAAGAAGTCGGCGAGCGCGGGGACGATCATCGTCCAGCCGCGCGACGATGCGTCGGCGCCGCCGATGTACAGCCGGCGCGGCGTCGCGGGGCTCCACGCTTCTTCGTCGAGGACCTCGGACAGCGCGCGCTGGATCACGTCGAGCCGCTGCCGGAGGAACACGGCCTGCCGCCATCCGCTCATGTGCCGAGAATACGTCAACGCCGCAACGCGCCGGCAACAATCATCACGACCGTCGCACCGGCGATCAGCGCGAGCGAGCTCACGGGCTCGGGCTGGCGCAGCGCGGCGAACACCGCGGGAGCGGCGACGAACACACTCCACCACCCCAGCAGCCACGCCAGCTTGGCCCGCTGCCGGGCGCGCGGTGAGAGTGGGAGCGTCGCCGACAGCCGCGCGAGCTCGATCGGCGTCCGCCGCAGCCGGCCCGCCAGCACCAGCCCGTAGCTCGCCGCGCCGCCGATCACCGCGGCGAGCCACGGCGTCGGATCGGCCGGCTGCACCAGCCCGACGATCGCGAGCACCACGAACACCACCCCGCCGAGGGCGAACGCCATCGGGAACCGCCGCCGCATCAGCCGCGCATCCTTCTCGTACGCCAGGCGGCCGCCGCCGACCAGCCGCGCGATCGCCTGCTCGATCGGCGTCGGCGGCTTGATCTCGAGCGTCGCCAGCCGCTGGCGATCGAGCGCCGAGACGTCGCGCAGGACCCGGCCCATGATCCCGGCGCCGGCGCGCGCGCCCACCGCCGCGATCGCGCTCGCCGCGAGGATCGCCCCGAGCACGGCGAGCGCGGGCGCGCGGGATGGTTCGCCGTACAGCCACGGCGCGACCAGCAGCACGGCGCCGAGCACGAACGTCGCCGCGAACCCGGGCAGCGCGCCGAGCGTCGCCGACGCCGACGGCGGCGCGCCGGTGGTCGAGGCCGTCGCCGCCGGTGCGCGCGCCGGCGCACCGCCCAGCGCGACCGCGGTGCGCAGCAGCCGCTCGCCGCCGTGCACCACCAGCGCCGCGGCGCCGACCGTCACGCCCGGCAGCAGCAGCCCGGCCGCTGCA
>JBGQCL010000039.1:0-44740 GCA_041495365.1 Kofleriaceae bacterium
CACCGCCACCGCCACCCCTGCCCCTGCCTCCAAGCCGGCCCCCGCCGCCAAGCCCGCCCCGGCCGCCCAGCCGGCCCCCGCCGCCAAGCCCGCCCCGGCCGGCCGCCTGCTCGCCTCCCCGCTCGCCAAGACCCTCGCGATCGAGCTCGGCATCGACCTGCGCCAGGTCGCCGGCACCGGCCCCGGCGGCCGGATCGTCGAACGCGATGTCCGCGCGGTCGCCGAGGGCGGCAAGACCAACGGCCATGCCGCCGAAGCCGAGGCCGCCGAGGCCCAGGCCGCGGAAGCCGCCGAGGCCGCCGAGCCGGCCGAGGCCGAGCCCGCCGCTCCACCAACCACCAGCCAGGCCATCGCCGTGCGGCCGGCCCGCCCCGGCGCGGAGGACAGCGAGGCCGACTGGACCGACACCGCGGCGTCGAGCATGCGCAAGCGGATCGCGGCGCGGATGACCGAGGCCAAGCGCGACGTCCCGCACATCTACCTGATGCGCGAGCTCGACGCGGCGCCCCTGCTGGCCTATCGCGAGCGCCTCAACCAGCTGGTCGGCGACAAGGTCAAGATCTCGGTCAACGACCTGGTGGTCAAGGCAGTCGCGCTCGCGCTGCGCCGGATGCCCGAGTGCAACGCGTCGTGGCAGGGCGACGCGATCCGCCAGTTCCACCGCGTCCACATCGGCGTCGCGGTCGCGATCCCCGAGGGCCTGGTCACGCCGGTGGTGCGCGATGCCGACGCCAAGGGCATCGGCTCGATCGCCGCCGAGGTCAAGGACCTCGCCGACCGCGCCCGCAAGCGCGCGCTCAAGGTCCACGAGATCCAGGGCTCGACGTTCAGCGTGTCCAACCTCGGCATGTACGGCATCGAGCGGTTCACCGCGATCATCAACCCCCCGGAGGCCGGCATCCTCGCGGTCGGCGCCGCGCGCGACGTCGCGGTGATCGACAAGGGCAACGCAGTCGCCGGCAAGCGGATGACCGTGACGATGTCGTGCGACCACCGCGTGATCGACGGCGCGCTCGGCGCGCGCTGGCTCACCGTGCTCGCCGATCTGATCGAGAAACCCGAGTCGCTCGCGCTGTGACCCGGCGCCGCCGAGGAAGCTCATGTCTGACACATACGATGTGGTGGTGATCGGCTCCGGTCCGGGCGGCTACGTCGCCGCGATCCGGTGCGCCCAGCTCGGGCTCAAGACCGCGTGCGTCGAGCGCGAGAACCTCGGCGGGATCTGCCTGAACTGGGGCTGCATTCCGACCAAGGCCCTGCTGCGCTCGGCCGAGCTGCTCGAGACCATGCACCGCGCCAAGGAGTTCGGGATCATCGCCGGCGAGATCCGCCCCGACTTTCCGGCGATGATCCAGCGCAGCCGCGCGATCGCCGACAAGGTCAGCAAGGGCGTGGGCTTCCTGTTCCGCAAGAACAAGATCGCGCACCTCGCCGGCACCGCCACGCTGCTGCCGCGCACCGGCCCGTGGAAGCCGCACCGGATCCAGATCGAGCGAAGCGAGACGGGGGGTGGGGACCCCGACGCCTCCGCCGGCGGGGCGGGAGCCCCCCGTGGGATCGACGGCAGTGGCGGCCGCTCGGTGGTCGAGACCAGGCACGTCATCCTCGCGACCGGCGCGCGCGCCCGCTCGCTGCCCGGCATCGCGATCGACGGCGAGCGCATCATCGAGTACCGCAAGGCGATGACCCTGCCCGTCCAGCCGCGGTCGATGGTCGTGCTCGGCGCCGGTGCGATCGGCGTCGAGTTCGCGTCGTTCTACCGCGCGCTCGGCGTCGAGGTCACGATCGTCGAGTTCCTGCCGCGGATCGTCCCCAACGAGGACCCCGAGATCTCCAAGGAGCTGGCGCGCGCGTTCGAGCGCCGGGGCATCCAGCTGCTCGCCGGCCACAAGCTGACCTCGGCGAAGAATGCCGGCGATCGCGTCGACATGACCGTCGAGCCCAGCGCCGGTGGCGAGGCTCGCTCGCTCACGGCCGACCTCCTGCTGGTCGCGGTCGGCGTCGCCGCCAACACCGAGAACCTCGGCCTCGAGGCCCACAGCGTCGCGCTCGACCGCGGCTTCATCCAGGTCGACGCCGAGAACCGCTGCGGCGACGGCCTGTGGGCGATCGGCGACGTGATCGGCCGCGGCCTGGCCCACGTCGCGTCCGCCGAGGGCGTGTTCGTCGCCGAGAAGATCGCCGGCGTCCACGCCCCCGAGGTCCACTACGACGCGATCCCGGCCTGCACGTACTGCCACCCCGAGATCGCCTCGGTCGGCCTCACCGAGGAGAAGGCCCGCGCCCAGGGCATCCCGATCAAGGTCGGCAGGATGCCGTTCCGCGCGCTCGCCAAGGCCACCGCCGCCGGCGACCCCAACGGCTTCGTCAAGGTGATCTGGCACGCCGAGACCGGCGCGCTGGTCGGCGCCCACCTGATCGGCCCCGCGGTCACCGACCTGATCGCCGAGTTCACGCTCGCCAAGACCACCGAGGTCAACGCCGAGAGCCTGGCCTACACGATCCACGCCCACCCCACGTTCGCCGAGGCGCTGCGGATCGCCACCGAGGACGCGCTCGGCCACGCCGTGGATCTATGAGGACTTATATCTGACCGACCGAGGGCCTCGACCAGGGTCATAATGCTTCCATGCCCACGGTATCGAAGAGCTACCTGAAGGGGAAGATGCTGGAGTACTTCCGCGAGGTGGAGGAGACCGGCGAAGAGCTCGTGGTCACCGACAATGGGCGTCCTGTCGTGAAGGTCGTCCCGATCCGCACGCGAAGGACGGCCGCGGACGTGTTCGGTGACGTACGCGGCCGCGTCGTGTATCGCGAGGACATCCTGGTGCCGACGACCGACGAGTGGCCGGAGACGTGATCGAACGTGGTCGTCCTCGACACACACGCGCTGCTCTGGTGGGCTCTCGATCCTGACCGGCTCTCCCCGGCAGCCGCCGCCTGTCTCCGCGACATGGACCGCGACGGCGGCTTCGCGAGTGCGATCTCGATCTGGGAGCTCGGGATCAAGGTCCAGCGCGGCAAGCTCGACCTGGGATCCCGGTCGGGGAGTTCGCTCGCCGCATCGAGAAGAGCGCCATCGTCGAGCTGCTTCCCGTGAACACCGCGACGTGGCTCCGGAGCCTCGAGCTCACCTGGGAGCACCGCGATCCGGCCGACCGCGTCATCGTTGCAACCGCCCTCCTGCAAGGCGTCCCGCTGGTCACCGCCGACGAGGAAATCCACCGTTTCGGCGGCGTGACCTGCGTCTGGTGATGGCCTGGCCGGGCGCTCGCCGTTCGCGTCCGCCGACGTTCCGCGGTATGCATGGCGCGATGGCGGACATCGAATCGCGCGTGCACCTCCCGGTCGTCGGACAGCCCGCGGACCCGGCGGCCGAGCCCGCGCCGCGGCGCCGCCATCCGCCATGGATCCGCGCCACGCTGCCGACCAAGCCGGCGTACTTCGAGCTGCGCGCGATGGTCCAGGAGCTCCAGCTGCACACCGTGTGCGAGAGCGCGAGCTGCCCGAACATCGGCGAGTGCTGGACCCGCCGCGCGCTCACCATCATGATCCTCGGCGACATCTGCACCCGGTCGTGCCGGTTCTGCGACGTCACCACCGGCCGCCCGCTGCCGCCGGATCCCGACGAGCCGCGCCGGGTCGCCGAGATGCTCGCCCGCTTGCAGCTCGAGCACACCGTGATCACCTGCGTCGACCGCGACGACCTGGCCGACTTCGGCGCCGCGCACTGGGCCGAGACGATCCGCCGGGTCAAGGCGGCGTGCCCGGCGATGACCCTCGAGGTGCTGGCCGGCGACTTCAAGGGCAACACCGAGCTGGTCGACGTCGTGCTCGACGCCGATCCCGACGTGTTCGCCCACAACCTGGAGACCGTGCCGCGGCTGTCGCGCGCGGTCCGCGTCCAGGCGAGCTACCCGCGCAGCTACAAGATCCTCGAGCACGCGCGCAAGCGCGACGCGGTCACCAAGACCGGTCTGATGCTCGGCCTCGGCGAGACCCGCGACGAGGTCGAGCAGGTCCTGCGCGACGTCGCGCGGCTCGGCGTCGACATCGTCACGCTCGGCCAGTACCTGGCGCCGAGCAAGCAGCACCTGGCGATCGAGCGCTACGTGCCGCCCGCCGAGTTCGCCGAGCTGGAGCAGTACGCCCGCGACCAGGGCATCACCCACGTGGTCGCCGGGCCGCTGGTCCGGTCGAGCTACCACGCCGACGGCCAGGCCCAGCTGGTCCGCGAGCTGCGCGCCGCCAAGCGCGCCGCGCCGTGATCGCCGCCTGTGCCCGTTTCCCACCCCGGATGGTACTCGTGACCGGTCGACGGACACTGCGGTTGGTCAGCGTTGTCTGGCATCACTGTCCGGAGTCCAGATCGCGAGCGCGCCGCTCACCAACGCCGGGTCACCTCGACCGGTCGTGACGGTCGGGATCGACGTTGCGCGCGGGCGCGCGTGCGACCACCGCGACGTTGACCTCGCGGCGCGTGCGGAAGCCGAGGGACTCGTAGAGCCGGATCGCGGGCGTGTTCGTCGCGTAGGCTGCAAGGTACGGCGTCTCGCCGCGCGCGAGGATGCGGCGCGCGACGTGCGCCGAGAGCATGCGGGCCAGCCCGCGCCCGCGCGCATCGGGGTGCGTGCAGACGCCGCTGACCTCGGTGAAGCCCGCCTGCTTCATCCGCTCGCCCGCCATCGCGACGAGGCTCCCACGCTCCTTCACCCCGAAGAACTCGCCGAGCGCCGGCGCGCGCGGCCCGAACGGGCCGGGCCTGGTCAGCGTCGCGAGCTCGAGCATCGCCGCCGCATCATCCGCCGTGAGCGGCACGATGCGCGGGTCGGGGCGGACGTCGGCAAGCCGATCGAGGACCATCTGCACGCCGGCCGCCGTCGTGACCGCCGCGAGCGCAGGCGGCAACACGATCGGGTCCCCCTGGAGCAACAGCAGCGTGCCGTCGACCGGCACGAGCTCGACGAGCTCGGCGAGACTCTCGGGCTCGTCATCGCGAGTCCCGGCGAGCGGACCTATGTCGGCTGCGAAGCGGCGGGCGCGATCGCCGCCGATGGCAAACCGCGCGTGCCGCGTCGCGAGCGTGTTCCACACCGGCCGGTCGAGCAGGTGCCCCATCATCGCCGCCTCGCCCGGATCGCGGCCGCGCGGCGATCGAGCGGCTCCTCGCCGATCCCGTCCTCGAGAGCTGCGAGCTGCTCGAGCAGCGAGCCCGACAGCTTGCGACAGACATCCTTGACCGCCATGTCGATCACCGGCCACACGTCGCGCTGGCCGACCTCGACGAGCCGCTTCCCCTGCCGGGTCAGCGTCACCCGCTTGCGTCGCTGATCGTCGCTGGCATTCGTGATCTCGACCCACCCTTGCTCGGCGAGCTGCGCCAGCGCGCGCGGCGGCACCGTCCGATGTGCCTGGATCGAGCGTGCGACGGGATCGCACGGGTAACGCGCGAGCGTCGCATCAATTCACGTCGGGGTAGGCCGCCGTGCTGGGTTCGCGGGGATCCACCGTGCCCGTGGTGGGGACGGGCGGCGCAGCCTGTTCCGGGTAGGCCGCCGTGCTGGGTTCGCGGGGATCCACCGTGCCCGTGGTGGGGATGGGCGGCGCAGCCTGTTCCGGGTTCGCGGCGGTGGATTCCGTGCCGCCGGGAGCCACCGAGATGTTCCAGTCCAGGCAGTAGGTGTTCCACCAACAATCACCGCCCGTGGTGCACTGGCCGTGGCCCGGCATGTACTGCCCCTTGTGGGTGGTGCACCAGTGCATTTCGTACTCGGTGTACCAAGTGCATTGCGCCGTGTAGCCGCACGCCGTCGAGCACGTCAGATCGCCGCCCATCCACGGCCAACACGGGTACCGCCGATGTTGGCAGTACGCGCCGCCGTCGCCGTCCTCGCCCTGGTCGAACTGGGCCTCGGCGGGCTGCGGATCGGGATGCGAAACGATCCGCGGCGGATCCGGTTGGGCGCAGCCGCCGGTGACCGTGACGGCGAGCGCGAGGGTTGATGCGAGAAATGTCGTTTTCCGCATTTCTCTGAGCTACGGCGCGAATCGCAGCTCGACAAGCGGGGAAGCATATGCGATATCGCGAGATGCTGGCTCACTGAGCGCCGTCGCCGCGGCGGGGCCGGGCGGCGAGCTGCTCGAACCAGCGGGGCGAGGACCTTGCGGCGAGCTGCTCGGGCCAGCGGGGCGAGGACCTCGAGCTCGGTGATCGGGGCGGCGGGGCCGGGCGGCGGCGAGCTGCTGGCGCTGGCGGGTGCGTCGCCGGCGTCGACTGGTCGAGGTCGCGCACGCACGGCATCGCCGGCGAGCGCGACGATCGCGGCGGCGGCGGGGCCGGGCGGCGAGCTCAGCAGAGCTCTGCGTGCCCAGAAGCATCCGATGATGCGACCCACAGAGAGGAACCGCTCGGACAGACCGCGCTTGATGGCCACGAAGTGCGCGCCGGCGGCGGTCAAGACGTCATCAACCACCAAGATGTAGCGCGGCGCCTCCCCGCTCAAGAAGTCAGGCTCGATGGCCGGTGACCAGGTCGACGCCGGCGATCGCCGCGCCTGCGGATCGGCGAGGTGGTCACCGTCCAGGGCCAGGTCGCCTTCAGGGCGGGGCCGCAGATGACGGGAGCCTGCGCCGTGAGGTACGGCGCGACCCTCCGGTGAATCGCCCGCTGCCTCGACCGCCGACGGTAGCCCGCGGCCCCTCGGCCGGCCGGCGAGCGCTATGCTGGGCCGGTGAACATCACCGTTGTCGGCGCGGGGGTGATCGGCCTGACCACCGCGCTGACCCTCGAGCAGCACGGCCACGACGTGCGCGTGGTCGCCGCCGGCAGCGACGACGCGACGACCTCGGCGGTCGCCGGTGCGTGCTGGTTTCCGTACCGCGCGGGCCCGCCCGACCGCGTCGCCGCCTGGGCGGCCGAGACCCGGCGCTGGCTCGAAGCGCTGATCGCCGATCCGGGCGCGGGGGTCGCACCGCTGACCGGCTACGAGATCACGGCCGAGGCCGGCGCGGCCGACCCGCCGCGCCCGTGGTGGGCCGCGCACATCGACGTCGACCGCGCCCCCGCGCCGGTGACCGGCGCGCCGATCGCATGGCGCTACCGCTCGGCGGGGATCGAGCCGGCGCGGTTCCTGCCCTGGCTCACCGGCCGGCTGCGCGGGCGGATCGAGCACCGCCCCGTGGTCGATCTCGCCGCCGAGCCCGGCGACCTGGTGGTCAACTGCACCGGGCTGGCCGCGCGCGAGCTCGCCGGCGATCCGGCGGTGACGCCGCTGTTCGGCCAGGTCGTGATCACCGAGCCCGGCGGCGTCGACCGCTCGGTCACCGTGACCGACGAGCGGGACCCCGCCGCGCTGTTCTACGTGATCCCGCGGCGCGACGAGCTCGTGCTCGGCGGCTGCTCGTTGCCGTGGCCGCCCGGCGCGCCGGCCGCGATCGATCCGGACCTCACGCGCCGGATCCTCGCGCAGGCCGGTGCGCTCGGACTGCCGGTCGGCCCGGTCAAGCGGGTGCGCGCCGGGCTGCGGCCGTACCGCCCCGAGGTCCGGCTCGAGCGGGTCGGCCGGATCCTCCACAACTACGGTCACGGCGGCGCGGGCTACACGCTGAGCCGCGGCTGCGCCGAGGCGGTCGCCGCGCTGGTCGCGGGCGGGGTCACACCCGGGGTCACAACTTGAGCACGCCGCCGAGGAACATCGCGGCGACCACCGCCGCGAGCACGATCATCGCGACGACGATGATCAGCGGCAGCTTGGGGCGAAGGCGCTCGCCGGACCCGGTGCGGTCGCCCGCGATCGGCACGATCTTCGACGGGTCCTTCTCGGTCCCGGGCGCCTCGCGCGCCCCCGAGCCGTCGGGGTAGCTGCGCTCGGGCTCGAGCGCCCGGGCCCTGCCCGACGGCCGGTCGCCGCGCGCCCCGTCGGCCTTGCCGTCGCGGACCGACAGCACGGTCGGATCGTCGTCGCCGACCCGCCCCGGCTTGCGGCTCTCGATCGCGAGCGGCCTGGCGAGCATCTTCTCGTCGATCGCGGTCAGCTCGCCGGAGTCGCTGGTGTGGATCGGCGCCACCGGGCGCGCGACGGCGCCGCGCGGCTCGTGCATCCGCGGCGGGACCTTGTCGTGCGGCATCTCCTCCATCGCGAGCACCGCGGGGTGGACCAGGCCCTGGGTCAGGCAGCGATCCCAGGCCTCGCGCAGCGCCTGCTCGGCCTCGGACGCATCCTTGAACCGCGTGCGGTCCGACGGCTGCAGCGCGGTCATCGTCACGCTCGCGAGCGGCTCGGGGATCGAGGCGTCGTGGCGGGACGGCGCCGGCGCGTTGCCCGCCACCACGTAGCTGTTGGTGGTCTTGGTGTCGGGTCCCTCGTACGGGATCCGGCCCGACAGCAGCTCGTAGAACACCGCGCCCCACGCGAACACGTCGGCCTGCGGTGTGTAGCGGCCCTCGCGGATCGCCTCGGGCGGCGAGTAGCCCGGCGTGCCCATGAAGATCCCGACCTGGGTCAGATCGGAGTCCGGCATCCGCGCGATCCCGAAATCGGCGAGCTTCCAGCGGTTGTCCCCGGCGTGCAGCACGTTGGCCGGCTTGACGTCGCGGTGGACGATGCGCTGGCGGTGCGCGAACGCCAGCGCCGACGTCAGGTCGAGCGCGATCTGCACGACGCGCGCGAGCGGGAACCGCACGCGATCGAGCCGGTCGGCGAGCGACTCACCCGGCAAATACTCGAGCACCATGAACGGCGCGCCGGTCTCCTCGTCGACGCCGACGTCGAAGATCGTGACGATCGCCGGGTGCTGCATCTTGGCCGCGGCCTTGGCCTCGCGCTGGAACCGCTCGAGGAACGCCGAGCGCACCCGCCGGCCCTGGCCCTGGGGCGACATGATGGTCTTGACCGCGACGACGCGATCGAGCAGCGGATCGCGCGCCTTGTAGACCACGCCCATCGCGCCCTTGCCGATCGTCTTGATCACCTCGTAGCGGCCGATCCGCTGCCGGCCCTCTTCCCCGCTCAATTGCAGCCCGGGCGGGGCCTCTCCGCGCAGTCGCGTATTGGTTCGCGGGCGCGCTTCTTCGGGCATCGCGGCCGAAAAACTCTAACACGACCGCGGCGATAACAGGCAACGAGAGCGGCATGTCGCCGGCCCGGCCACGGCCGGACCGGACCGGCTAGTCCCGGAGCTCGGCGGTCGGGCGCTGGGTCCGGCTCGACCCAGGAACCTTCGCCCCCGGGGGGACCGATGTGGTCACGAACGCATTTCCGCCGATCACCGCGCCTTTACCGATCACGGTATCGCCCCCGAGGATGGTCGCGTTGGCATAGATCACCACGTTGTCCTCGATCGTGGGATGCCTGCGATGCCCGGGAGTTGGGCGGGTCTCGCCCTGCGGGACGGTCAAGGCGCCCAGGGTCACCCCCTGGTAGATCCGGACCCGCTCGCCGATCAGCGTGGTCTCGCCGATCACCACCCCCGTGCCGTGGTCGATGAAGAACGAGGCCCCGATCTCGGCGCCGGGGTGGATATCGATCCCGGTCCGGCGGTGGGCCAGCTCGGTCATGATGCGCGGGATCACCACCGCCCCTTCCCGCAGCAGGACGTGCGCCATCCGGTACACGGTGATCGCGTAGGTCCCGGGGTAGCACAGCAGGATCTCGTCGACCCCGGTCGCCGCCGGATCGCACTCGTAGGCGGCGTGGAGGTCGAGCCGGACCTGCCGGCGCAGCTCGGGGATGCGGCCGAGGAAGCGGTCGGTGATGTTCTCGGCCCGGTCCGCGCAGTCGACGCACTGGAGGTCGGAGCGGCCGAGCTCCTGCTGGCGCTTGTGGTGCAGCGCGCGATAGACTTGGCGGTGCAGCGCGAGCCGGAGCTCGATGATCCGGGCGCGGATCACGTCGCGCAGCGCGCTCGGCGCACCGCGGTCGACGTCGGGCCCGGCGTAGCCCGGGAACAGCAGCGCGCGACACTGCTCGACGATCGACCCGACCTCGCGCTCGCTCGGCAGCTCGTAGCTGCCGATGTGCTGCATCTCGTTGGCCCCGGGATCGAGGTAGAGGTCGAGCAGCTGATCGGCGACGACATCGACCCGCGATCGCGACTCACCGTTGACAGGAAGCGGCCGCCGTTCGGTGGACATACTAACGGGTAGCATACCCGCCCCGGGGCAGCTTCACTCGTCGCTGCGCGCGAGCCGCGGCACCGGTGCAGGTGCGTCGTTGATCCGGGCGATCACGTCGTCGAGCCGCTGCTCCGGAATCGTCACCCGGGTCGGCATGCCGCCGCCGATCCCGAACAGCTCGACGAAGTCCCACCCGGAGTCGAACGCGGCGGCGATCGTCAGCATTCCGGAGTCGCGCACGATCGAGACCGGCGCGCGCGCCTGGCCGGCGAGCAGGAGGTCGGTCTTGTCGAACGCGCCCTGGCTGCCCGCGGTGTCGACCACCGCGACCCGGCCGCGGATCGTGAACCGCTGGGCGAGCTCGCGGGTCGCCTGGTCGCGGCGCTCGAACTCCGCCGCGGCGTCGGCGATCACCTGGTCGTGGACCCCGGGCGGGAGGCCGCCGACCAGGAACTGCACCACGCCGCGCTTGAGCTGGTCGTCGCGCGATCTCGCGCGCAGCGCGCGATCGATGCGGGCCGCGATCGGCCCCGGCGCGCCGACCCGGGTGTCGACCGCGCGCGCGTCGTCGTCCGCGCCGGGGTACGGCTGCTTGCCGCCGAGGACCCACTTGGCGGCGGCGTACAGCCCGTCGAGGTCGATGTGGGTGCAGATGCAGTCGATCGGGCCGGTCTGGCGCACCAGCTCGGACGTCACCATCTCGGGGCACGCGCCGTGCTGCGCCTTGGTCGCGAGCACGAACCGGGGGTCGTGCGCGAACGCGGCGTGCTTCTCGTGATCGTGGTGGTCGACCCACGCGGCGAGCCGCGCGCCGAGCGCCGTGATGAACGGCAGGGTGACCAGGTCGAACGACACCGTGCTGCCGATCGTGGCGGCGAACGCGACATCGAGCACGACGACCCGGCCGTGCAGCTTGTCGGCCCGGGGCAGCGCGCGCGGCGAGGCGAACACCAGCTGCGGCATCTGCACGCCCGATGACGGGCCGGTTCGCGTCGTGGTCACGAGGTCACTTCAGGCAATACATCGTAACGGACCAGCCGTCGTGTAGATAGACCTCGCGCACGGTCCCGCGGTCGCCGCACTGCGCGGCGCCCGGCACCAGCAGGCACAGCGTGCGCTCACCGCCGTCGGCGACCAGCGCGCTGCGCCGACCCGCCGCGACCTGGCCGAGCTGCGCGCCGTCGACCCACACCTCCACCGGATCGCGGCACCGGGAATTGTCGACGTAGAACGTGGCGCGGGCGCGCGGCCGCGGCGGCTGGGTGGTGGGGATGGCCTCGGGCTGGTCGTCCTCGGCGACCCGGTAGCGGGTCGGATCGGCGGCGGCGGCGGCGAGCAGGCGATCGGTGCAGCCCACCGCGGCGAGCTCGGGGCCGAGCGCCCTGCCCCACTCCGCGCGCAGCTCGCCGAGGTCGGCCAGCGCGAGCTTGTACGACTTGCGCGCCGCCCCGACCTGGGTGCGCGCGTTGGGCAAGAGGCCCGCCGTGGCCCCGGCCTCGTCGTGGCGGGCGATGAACCGCCAGGTCGCCTCCAGGTCGACGCCGAGCCGGACGATCGCGGCGAGCTCGCGCTGCGCCTGGGCCCAGGTCCCCGCGATCTGCGCGATCGGGCAGCGCCGCCCCGGCTCGGCCCGCGCCCGCGCGTGCGGGCCGAGCCCCAGCGCCCCAAGCAGGCCGAGCAGGCCGCGCTGGTAGCGGGCGCGCGCGTCGGCGATCGCCTGCGCGACCGCCGCGTAGTGATCGAGCGCCTGACCGACCGCCTCGGCGTCGCCCCACGGCCGGACCAGCTCGGGCGCGAACTGCACGCCGACCGCCGCGCCGGCGTCGAGCGCCCCGAGCGCGGCGCGCGGCGCGGCGAGCGACGGATCGGCGTCCGCCGCCGCGGTGAGCTCGGCGCGCGCCTCGCCACGCTCGCCCAGCATCGCGTGCGCGACCCCGGCGAGGTAGTGCAGCTCGGCATCGCGCGGCCAGCTCGGCAGCGCCGCACCGGCGTCGCGGACCGCGGTCGCGGCGTCCTTGCGCGCGAGCTCGGCGGCGATCAGCGCGCGCCAGGTCGGTGCGCTGCGCGCGGCGTCCCGGGCGGCGCGCCGCAGGTACCAGGCGGCGTCGTCGGCGCGGTGCTGGAGCAGCGCGATCACCCCGAGCGCGTGCTCGGCGGCCGGCAGGTCGTCGCGGAAGCGCTGCAGCGCCACGTAGGCGTGCCCGGCCTCGGTCAGCTTGCCGGCGTCGAACAGCGCCTGCGCCGCGGCGAACCCGGGCCAGCTCGACTCCGGCGCGAGCCGGGCCGCCCGCGCGTACCACGCGAGCGCACCGTCGAGGTCGTTGCGCCGGCGGTCGAGGTCACCGATCCGGATATGGAGCGCGAGATCGGTCGGGCGCGCCCGCGCGATCGCCTCGAGCTCCGCGATCGCCCGGTCCCAGCGCGCCAGCGCGGCGTACGCCGACGCGAGGTCCGCCTTGGTCTCGAGGTCGTCGGGCGCGCGCGCCGCGATCGCCTCCAGCTCGCCGACCAGCCGCGGCGTGTCGCTGCGCGAGGCGTGGATCAGCACGAGCACGCGGCGCGCCGCGAGGTGATCGGGACGGTGCGCGGTGACCTGCTCGAGCTGCTTCTGCGCGCCCGCCGGGTCGCCGGTGCGCCACAGCGCGGCGCCGAGCTCGTAGCGCGCGTCGACGTCCCACGGCCGCCGGGTCACCAGCCGGCGGAACAGCTCGAGCGCGAGCTCGTGCTTGCCGGCCTCGGCCGCGCCGGCCGCCGCCGCGCGCAGCGACGCGATGTCGTCGGGCGCCAGGTCGTTCGCGTAGTTGAACCTGGCGAGCGCCCGCGCCGCCGCCTTGGGGTCGCCGGGCGCCGCGCGGTAGAGCTCACCGAGCAGGCGCTGCGCCTCGAAGCACTTCGGATCGATGAACACCGCGCGCTCGAGGTCGTGCTCGGCCGCCTTGACGTCGACCTGACCGGCCGGCCCGGCCGCCGAGCCGCTGCCCGCGCTGCCCGCCGGGTGGACCGGCGGCGGGGTCGCCGGCGGCAGCGCGCCGATCAGGTGGCCGAGCCCGCGGCCCATCAGGGTGACCGCGTACAGGTCGACCGCCAGCGCGCGCTGCAGCGCCCTGGCGTGGCCGTCGTCGATCGCGATGCCCGCGCCCTTCGACCACACCTCGCCGAGCGCCTCGCCGAGCAGCTGGTGGTACGCCTTGACGTCGCCGGTGCGCTGGGCCTCGGCGGCGACCACGGCCGCCGGGCCGGTGACCTTCCACAGCGTGAGGTCGATCCGCAGCTGCCAGCTCGGCCGGTCGACCCAGCCGGTGATCACGAACGCCGCGGCGCGCCCGGCGGCGAACGCCGCGACCGGTGCGACGTCGGGCTCGACCGCGAGGCCGCCGACGTGGAGCGGCCCGCCGGTCGGCTCCAGGCCAAGCGCCGCCTCGGTCTTCTCGCCGATCTCGAACGGCGCCCCGGCGATCAGCCAGTCGAACGCCCGGACGCCGGCGCGGTTCTCGAACGGCGCGACCGCGAACCGCGGTGGTGTCGGCGCCCACACCGGCACGTCGGCCGCTTCGATCGGCGACCGCGGGGTCGCGATCGCCGAGCTCCCGGCCGGCTTCGGCGCACCTGCCGCGGGCCTCGCCGCCGGGCTCCCCGGGCGGCCCGGCGGCGGCCCGGGCGCCGGCGCCACGGTGGGGCGCGGTCCGGCCGGACCGCCGGGCGCCGCGGGAGCGAGCGCAGCCCCGGCCGCGACGACGAGCGCCGCGCCCAGCCGCGCCGCGTGCAGCCATCGCCGGGACCTTATAGACTTCCAGCATACCGTGGCCGAGCCCGCGATCCCCCGCAAGCGCCGCAGGCGGCTGCGCACCGTGTCGGTGCTGCGCCTGGGCTTCCTGCTCGCGATCTACGGCGCGTCGTTCGCGGCCGCCGCGGTGTTCTACGCCGTCCAGACCATCAACGACGAGCTGCCCGGGGACCTGTCGCAGCTGCTCGACTACCAGCCGAGCCGCAAGAGCGTCGTGCTGTCGTCCGACGGCGAGGAGATCGGCGCGTTCTCGATCGAGAACCGGCGGATCGTCGCGCTCGATCGCATGCCGCCGCACGTCCCCGCCGCGTTCCTGTCCGCCGAGGACCGCCGGTTCTACAAGCACAAGGGCTTCGACCTGCTCGGGATCGCGCGCGCCGCGATCACCAACTTCCGGTCCGAGGGCAACATCAAGCAGGGCGGCTCGACGATCACCCAGCAGATCATCAAGCAGACCCTGCTCGTCGGCGAGGAGCAGATCGGCGCGCTCGACCTCACGCCGGCCGAGTACGCCAGGGAGCGCAAGGCGCGCAAGTACCGCCGCAAGGCCAAGGAGCTGATCCTCGCGGTCCGCCTCGAGCGCGAGCTGACCAAGGCCGAGATCCTGTCGATCTACCTCAACCACGTCTACCTCGGCCACGGCGCGTACGGCGTCGGCGCCGCCGCCCAGACCTACTTCGGCAAGGAGGTCGAGGACCTCACGATCGCCGAGGCTGCGATGCTCGGCGGCCTGGTCGCGTCGCCGACCAGGTACGCGCCGCACCGCAACATGCAGCTCGCGCGCGAGCGCCAGCGCTACGTGCTCGGCCACATGCGCGACGACCAGTACATCTCCAACGCCGAGTACGAGGCGGCGCTCGCCGAGCCGATCGCGCTGGTCGACGAGAGCGACCTCAACCACCTGGCGTCGCCGTACTTCGTCGAGCACATCCGCCAGCTCGCGACCCGGCGCTACGGCAACCGCGACCTGTTCCGCGGCGGCCTCAGTTTCTACTCGACGCTCGACACCCGGATGCAGGCGGCGGCCGAGAGCGCGCTGCGCCGCGGCCTGGAGGCGCTCGACCGCAAGCTCGGGTTCCGCGGCCCGATCGGCGCGATCCAGCCCGCCGCGCGCGGCGCGTGGAGCGGCGGGCCGGCCCATCCGATCAGCGGCCCGACCGACGACGTCGCCGCGGTCGCCGACCAGGTCCTGCCCGACCAGACGTACGGCGCGATGGTCGTCGACCTGCCGCGCAGCGGCGCGGGCGTCACCGTCGACCTCGGCCCCCGGCGGATGGCGCTGATCGACGCCGACGCGCGCGACGTCCGGGCGTTCCGCGATGCCAGGACCGGCAAGCCGGTCGCGCTCGGCGATGTCCTGCCGGTCCGGCTGTCCCCCGACGGCAACCAGGTCGCGCTGGCCCAGCGCCCGGCGCTGCAGGGCTCGTTCATCGTGATGGAGCCGACCACCGGGCGCGTGCTGGCCCTGGTCGGCGGCTACGACTGGACCGCGTCGCAGTTCGACCGCGCGACGCAGGCCAGGCGCCAGGTCGGCTCGTCGATCAAGCCGTTCATCTACTCGGCCGCGCTCGAGGCCGGCAAGACCCCGGTCGACCACCTGGTCGACGGCCCGTTCTCGGTCACCACCGCGACCGGCGTGTGGACGCCCGCGAACTACGACAACAAGTACCTGGGCGACGTCACCCTGATGACCGCGCTGGCCTACTCGCTCAACACGATCTCGGTCCAGCTCGCGGTCGCGGTCGGGCTCGATCGCATCATCGAGATCCTGCGCGGCTACGGCGTCACCTCGCCGATCCCGCGCCACATCTCGATCAGCCTGGGCACGCCGGACCTGACCCCGCTCGAGGTCGCGACCGGCTACGCCGGCATCGCCGCGGGCGGCCGCCGGATCACCCCGCGGTTCTTCGACCTCGTCACCGACACCGCGGGCAACGTCATCGAGGATCTCCGCCACGAGCCGCCCGGTCCCCAGGTGGTCTCGCCCGGCGTCGACTACGTCGTGATCAACCTCATGAAGGGGGTGGTGGCGCGCGGCACCGCGCGGTTCGCCGCCCAGCTCGGCCGGCCGATCGCCGGCAAGACCGGCACCTCGGCGAACTACCGCGACGTCTGGTTCAACGGCTTCACCACCGACCTGCTGGGCTCGGTCTGGATCGGCCGCGATGACTCGACCCCGATCGGCGACAAGATCACCGGCGGCGGCGCCGCGGTGCCGATCTGGCTCGACTTCATGCAGAAGGCGCATCCCCGCACGCCCGTCCGCGACTTCCCCGTGCCGCCCGACGTGAGCTTTGCACGGGTCGAGCCGTGGAGCGGCGATCCGACCGGCCCGTCCACGGAGGCGGTGTGGATGCCGTTCGTGCGGGGCACCTTGCCCGGCAAGTTCCTCACCGGCCCGGCGATCCGCGCGTTCGACGACCTGGTGCCGGCGCCGGTGCTCCCGGTCCCGCCGAGGTGACACCGCGGGCTGTACGCGGGTTGCGCGCCCGCGCGGCATCCGACGCAGCGTGGGCGTCCGTGCCGCGATGTCCGGCATGTGATCGATGTCCGGGCCGATCGCCCGCCCTCCGGGAGCCGCCGCCCCACGTGCTAGGTTCCCGCCATGCTTCGCGTTGTCGCGATCGCCAGCCTGGTCTTCCCCCTGTTCTGGGGCTGCCGGATCTCGCTGGAGAACTACGACACGTCGATCCAGGACACCGATGGGGGCAACGGCCGGGCGTGCGTGGTGAGCAGCACATCGCAGCCCTGCATGGACGCGACGATGCACTCGGATCTCGCGTTCATCGAGCAGAAGGTCTTTGCCGCGTCCTGCAACTTCTCCGGCTGCCACGACAGCGCGACCGACGCCGGCAAGCTCGACCTTCGCCCCGGCGTGAGCCACGATCACCTCGTGGGCGTATCGTCGCAGATCGACGGCACGCGCAAGCTCGTCGTACCCAACGACGTCGCCGCGAGCTATCTCATGGTGATGCTGCGCGACGTCGCGCCGGCGCTGGCCAGCCCTCCCGGCACCCCACCCCCCGGCAGCGTCGGCTTCATGCCCCAGGCAGCGCCCACTTTGTGCTGTCAAAAGCTCGATGCGATTGAACGTTGGATCAACGCCGGTGCTCCAAACCCCTGACCCGTGCCGCAAGCCTCGCCCACCAGCACCAATAAGCCCTTGTTAATTCAACGGATTCCGCCAAGAGCTTGCTTGACGGGTTGCGCAGTCTATCGCTACAACAGTCCCATGTGCCGCTCGGGGGTGAGCCCTCGCGCGCGGAGGCAAATCGACCGATGAGCTGGTTAAGCGATGTCTTCCAGAAGGGCGGCCCGTTCTTCCTGCTGAACACGGTGTTCCTGGCGGTCGTGATCGGCCTCATCGTCGAGCGCGCGATCTACTTCCTCGGCCGCGGCCACCTCAACGCCAAGGCGTTCCTCGAGCAGCTGCGCAAGCTGCTGTCGGCGAACAACGTCGACCGCGCCAAGAAGCTGTGCGACGCGACCACCGCGCCGGTCGCCCGCGTCGCCAAGCCCGGCCTCAACCGGCTGCACCGCGGCGAGGCCGCCGTCGCGCAGGCGATGGAGGAGACCATGACCGACACGCTGCCCGAGGTGAAGACCCGGATCGGCGCGCTGTGGTCGCTCGCCAACATCGTCACGCTGATCGGTCTGCTCGGCACGATCACCGGCCTGATCCACACCTTCGCGTCGATCGGCAACGCCAACCCGGCCGATCGCCAGAAGCAGCTCGCCGACGGCATCTCCGAGGCGATGTACAACACGGCGTTCGGCCTCACGATCGCGCTGATCTGCATGGTCGCCCACCTGCTGCTGTCGGGCGCGATGAAGAAGGTCGTCGCCGACCTCGAGGCGTTCAGCCTCCGGTTCGAGAACCTGCTGGCCGACGGCGGCGCCGCCGCGCAGAGCCGCGCCCCGGCCGCGCCCACCGACGACGAGCACGAGGCGCCCACGGCGTAGCGATGGATTACTCCGCCCAGAGAGTGCGCTCCAAGACCCGCGCCGCGATCAAGCGGCGCGAGGACCTGATCGAGCAGGACGAGCTCGAGAGCGGCGAGCTCAACCTGATCCCGTACCTCGACATGGTCACCAACCTGATGCTGTTCCTGCTGGCCTCGGTGTCGGCCGGGCTCATCCTGGTGCAGATCAACACCACGCTGCCGGACCGCCGGGCCGACGCCGCGCCGGTTGCGCCGACGCCGGCGACCAGCCCCGACGACCAGCCGCTCAAGCTGTTCGTCTCGGTCGCGCGCGATCGCGTCGTGCTGTGGTCGCTGACCGGCCTCGAGGGCACGACCAAGCAGCCCAAGCTCGTGCTGCTGCGCAGCGGCCGCGAGGGCGAAGCGTGCGACGGCCCGTACATGTGCGAGTCCAACGCGTGCGATCCCGCGAGCCAGAAGTGCGTCGCCGGCCACGAGGAGCCCGCCCCGGTGTTCGATTACCGCGCGCTCAACAACGCGCTGTTCGAGATCGCCAGCCGCCGCTACGCCGGCCGGCCGCGCAAGCCCGACACCTACCCGGCCGTGCTGCAGGCCGACGGCGACACCCCGTACTCGACGATCGTCTCGATCATGGCCGCGATGCGCTGCAAGCTGCCGGACTTCGGCAAGGAGCCCACACCGTGCGCGCTGCCGACCGAGGACCAGGCGCTCAAGCAGGCGCCCGACCCGGTGTCGCCCGACGGCAAGCTGTACGACACCGCGCGCGCGATCTACGACCCCCGGAGGATGGCGCTGTTCCCCGACATCCAGTTCTCGACGGGATTTGAGGGATAACCGATGTCGTTCACGCAGCGCGAGGCGCGCCGATTGATCCGCAAGGCGGTGGCCCGGGTCCCCGAGGGCGAGGAGATCCGCCACCTCAACATCATGCCGATGATGGACATGATGACGATCCTGCTGGTCGCCTTCATCTACCAGGCAGCGGTCAGCGCGACCCAGCTGCTCGCCGGCACGGTGTCGCTGCCGCGGTCGCTGACCGCCGACGATCTGCCCGAGAGCGCGACGACGGTGGTCATCACCAGGACCGGCCTCGTCGTGGCGAGCGGCAAGGACGCCAGGACGATCGTCCCGGTGTCCAACGGCGACGTCGACGCCGGCGAGAAGGAAAAGGGCGCGACCGGCATCATGATCCCTCGGTTCACCGCTTACCTGGCCGCGCTCCACCGCGAGGAGGAGGTCGTGCGCCAGCGCCAGCCCGGCTACGACCCCGCCCGGGCGCCGCCCGCCGAGCTGCTGATCATCGCCGATCGTACCACGCCGTACCACCTGCTGATCGCCGTGCTGTTCTCGGCCAAGCAGAAGGAGGCCGGCTACCAACATTTCCGATTGATCGTCCAGAAGTCGTTCCCCAATCCGCCACCCAGGAAGTGACAGCTCCCCGGCCCACGCTATAGTGGAAGGTATGAAGCTCGTCGGCGAACGGCGCGCCCTGGCGGCGGCCATCATGGCCTTCTACTTCCTGCTCTACGGCGTGATGGCGTTCTCGCAGCTGGCGCCGGACTTCACCAAGGCATTCGCTGCGATCTCCGGGGTCTACGGCCTGGCGTTCTTCGCGCTGGTCGCCGGTTACTTCTGGGCCCGGTGGTACGCGGTGGGCGTCGGGTTGTACGGCGTCATCACCGCGGCCGTCGGCATGTGGCAGATCGGCGCCGAGCCCATCCTGCTGTTCATCGGCGGGACCCACCTGGCGGCCACGGTGTTCCTGTGGGGCGAGGCGATGAGCCAGCCGTACGACGGCCAGGCCGCGTGGCGCGAGAAGTTCCACATGGACGACGGCGCGGTCCAGCGGCTGGGCCGCTCGGTGATCCGCGCCGGGGTCAGCCTGCCGTTCATCCTGCTCTACGCGTTCATGCCGAGGCCGGACTCGGCCTCGACGGTGGCCTCGCTCGCGGCCGTGGTCCTCGCGGTCGCCGGCCTGCGCGGCCTGATCCGGCTCCGGACCTGGGGCGTGCTGGCGCTCGGGGCGGCGGGCGCCCTGGTCCTCGCGGTCGCCGGCGTCGACGCGGCGTCTGCGATCGCCTCGGGTGGCGGCTCCGGGGGCCTCGACGGCCTCGGCCCGTGGATCCTGCGGCCGGTGCTGGCGGGCGGCCTGATGCTGTCGGCCGTCACACCGTTCCTGCGGCCGATCCTGCGGTTCATGCTGCCGGCGTAGCCGCCGGTCGTTGAATCTGCGGATTCGTCGCGCTACCGTCCCGCCATGGTCAGAGGCTTCATCGGGGCACGTCCGGGCGTGTGCCTTGCGCCATGGGTCTTCGTTCTCGGGCTCGGGCTCGGGGCGATCGGGGTTCTTGGCGGCGCCGGCCTGAGCGCCGGCTGCGAGCCGCTGTACGGGGGCAAGCCGGAGAAGCTGGCGACCCCTGTCAGGAAGAAGCCGCCGAAGGAGGAGCCGGTCCCCGAGGCACCGGTCAAGATGGTCGACGAGTGCACCGCCGACTTCCGGGTTGATCCGCGCACGGTCCGGCCGCAGACCAATGTGTCCAACGACCTGACCGATCAGGGCACCACCGCGCTCGCCAACTCCGAAAAGGCGACCGATCCGACCGCCCAGGCCGGCCTGATCCGCGAGGGCATCGACAAGTTCCGCAACGCGCTGATCAAGGACCCGTACAACGCGGTCGCGACGCTCAAGCTCGCGCGCGCCTACGACAGGGTCTACCGCAAGGGGTGCGCACTCGCGATGCTCAAGCGGCTCGCGACGCTGGCCGTCAACCCCAAGTTCTCGCGGACGGCGAACGCCGAGATCGACTCGATCGGCGACAACAGCCAGTGGTTCAGCCACTACCGCAAGGACGCGATGACGGCGGTGGGGCGATGACGGCGCGCCCTCACGCGGTCGGGCTCGGGCTCGCGCTCGGCCTCGCGTTGCTCGGCGCGGCCTGCCACTCGACCGAGACCCTCACCCCACCGCCGCCCCCGCTGCGCCCCGAGCCCGAGGTGCCCAAGACCAAGGCCACCGCCGCGACCCAGAAGGACTGCGACCCGGTCGACCCCGGCCGCGAGCCCAAGCCGCTCAGCTTCGACGGGCGCTCGATCCCCGAGGGCAACCGGCTCGCCGATCAGGGCCGGTCCAAGCTGCGCACCGCACAGAGCGCCGAGGTCACCCGCGCGACCCGCGAGGACATGATCACCCAGGCGGTCGACGACTTCATCACCGCGCTGCGCGCCGATCCGTACAACATCGAGGCCACCTACAGCTTGTCCGCCGCGTACGCGACGATCGGCCGCTACCAGTGCACCATCAACCTGCTGACCCGGTTGCTCCAGATGCGGCCGCACCCCGCCAAGCACGCCGACGTCGAGTCCCATCTCGACAAGCTGCTCGGCCGCAAGCAGCCGCTCGATCCGGACTTTGCCGAGATGCGCAAGGACGATCGATTCCGCGCGCTGATCCAGAAGATGTGCGAGGGCACCAACGACGCCAACTGCGTCTACGGCGCCCAGCGCGAGAACCGCGAGCGCTGATCGGCGCGGCCACGGGCCGTCCCCGGGGCAGCCGTGTGGCCGGCGAGCAGAACACAGGTGGCCGCGGGCGCCGATGCAGACAGCCCGCCGGTGCGGCGGCGGCTCACGGGTGGCAGTCTCGGGCAAGCAGGTGGCCTCGCGCTGTCTTGCGAGAATCCGGCTCACGCCCACCCGGCCCACCCGGCCCCCCGGTCCGGCCTTGCGACGCCGGACTGCGTTGCAACGCCTCACCCTGTGAGCCATCGCGGCTTTACCTCGGCCCGCCGGTGCCGTATGAACCAAGGGTGCGAATCCTCGGCGCAGTCCTCGTTTCGCTGACCCTGATCTTGCCCCTCTGGCCCGCGGCGGTGTCTTCCGCGCAGGCCCAGAAGAAGGCCGGAGCCCCGGCCAGGAAGGTCGAGTACACCAAGGGCCCCACCGGCAAGACCGCCGGCGTCTGCGGCGCGAAGATCCTGCCGCTCGTCGAGGGCAACCAGTGGACCTACGGCTTCGTCGATTCCGGCCTGCCGCCGCGCGATGACCTCGTCAAGCTGCTGCCGTCCGAGCCGGGCACCATCGTCATCACCGTCAAGTCGATCGAGACCAAGGGCGACGAGACCGTGATCCACCTCGAGGAGAAGACGACCGCCGACATCAGCAAGGACCCCAAGAAGCACATCCTCGATGAACGGACGATCAACAGCACCATCACCTGCAACAAGACCAAGTTCGAGATCTCGCCCGACAGCTTCTTCTTCTCCGGCGAGCCCGGCGGCTACTTCGGCATCACCTTCGACAAGTTCGAGCGCCCCAAGGACACGACCTGGAAGCTCGCCGGCGGCCAGATCGGCGACCAGCCGTGGCGCGAGGACATCGTCGCGCACTTCACGCGCACCCCGGTCGAGGGCTCGGGCGCCAAGCACGACAGCGGCAAGCTCGAGCTCGAACGCAAGTTCACCCCGGCGCAGCCCGAGTCGGTCAACACCAAGATCGGCCTCTACACCCTCGCCGAGAAGCTCGCCGTCACCATCACCGGCCGCGTCACCCTCGATCACCAGGCAGACCCCAAGCCGCAGGATCTGCCGGCCGGCTGGATCAACATCCTCTGGCTGTACCCCAACACCGGCGTCGTCCAGGTGCTCAACAGCTTCTCGCACAAGTACCAGCTGGTCGACGTGCAGCTGAAGTGACCCGAGCCGGGCCGATCGATTCCGGTCCGCCGCGAAGCAAGGATCGGAATCACCTTGCGGCGAGGGTCCCCCTTGCGGGGATCCCCGGGCCACGGCCCACCGTCCGGCTGACCAAGCCGCTGCGCGACCGGATCCGCGCCGGGCACCCCTGGGTCTACGACCGCGCGCTCGCCGCCCTGCCGCGCAGCGTCGCCGCCGGCGACGTCATCGCGATCGCCGACGCCGAGGGCGACGTCGCGGTTGCGTTCGCCGACCCCGGCTCGCCGATCCGCGCCCGCGTCTTGGGGCCGCCCGGCGTCGCGCTCGACGCCGCCTGGACGCGCGGCCGCGCCGAGGCCGCCGCCGCCTGCCGCGCCCGCGATCCGCTGCTCGCCGGCTGCACCGGCCGCCGCCTGGTCCACGGTGAGGCCGACGGCTGCCCCGGCCTGGTGATCGACGCCTACGACACCACCGCGGTCGTCGTGTTCGACGGCCCCGCCGCGACCGCGTTCTGGCGGCCGCGGCTGGCCGACGTGCTCGCCGGCCTCGAGCGCGGCGGCTCCGCCCTCGCTCACGCCTGGCTGCGCGGCGACCGCCGCCGCGGCGCGACCACCCCCGGCGAGGCGATCCGCGGCGATCCGCCGGCCGAGCTGGTCATCGCCGAGGACGACGCGCGGTTCGCGGTCGATGTCCGCGCCGGCCAGAAGACCGGGTTCTTCCTCGACCAGCGCGATAACCGCCGCACCATCCGCCGCCACGCCGCCGGACAGACCGTGCTCAACCTGTTCGCCTACACCGGCGGCTTCTCGCTCCACGCCGCGCTCGGCGGCGCCGCCCACGTCACCTCGGTCGACCTCGCCCCGCCCGCGATCGCCGGCCTGGAGCGCAACCTCGCGCTGTCCGGCCTGCCCGCCGGCGCCCACGAGCTCGTCATCGCCGACGCGTTCGACTTCCTCACCCGCGCCGCCCGGGCCGGCCGCCGCTGGGACCTCGTCATCGCCGACCCCCCGAGCTTCGCGCCCAGCGAGCGCACCCGCCCCGCCGCGCTCGCCGCCTACCGCAAGCTCGCCGCCGCCGCCCTCGCCGTCACCGCGCCCACCGGCCGGTTCGCCCTCGCCTCGTGCTCCAGCCACATCACCGAGGCCGACCTGCTCGATCAGGTCGCCGGGCAGGTCGCCGGGCAGGTCGCCGGGCAGGCCTCCGCCGCCCCGGGCGCATCCCTTCGGCTGCGCGCCGCCGCCGGCGCTGCCTCCGACCACCCCGTGCTCCCCGCGTTCCCCGAGGGCCGCTACCTCAAGTTCCTGCTGTTCGACGTGTGAACCGGTCGGCCCAGCGCGACGCAGGTGAACGTGATCCTAGATGAGCTCGATCCAGCCGAGTGCATGCCCGAGCGCGCGCTTGGCTTCCACCACCCGTCGCGGCGATAGCTGGCCGGCGAGAGTTCGGAGCGCCTGCTTCGGCACCGTGCGAAGGTTGTCGAGGTTCGCGACACAACGCTTCGGCAGGCCTTCGCGCGCACCGAGCTCGACCTCCTGAGGAATCCCGCGCCGGTGGCTCGTCACCTCCACGGCCAGCACGCGATGAAGGTACTGGTACGCCCCGTCGCGCGAGAGCAAGAGCACCGGGCGAGTCCCCACCGGCTCCGGCAACTCGGCCCACCAGATCTCGTACTGCTTCACCGCGCAATCCGTCGCCGCACACGAGCCCGGTCGGCCTTGGTCACACGCGCCGCTGGCCGCTTCCGGGGGCCGTCCACCGGGTGCACGGCTTCGACGTGTGACGCCCACTCGCCGGGATCGAACGTGGCGGGCTCGTCGGGCCGCAGCTCGTACGCGGCCCTGGTACCTCGCTCGAGCTCCTCCAGCAGCGCACGCGCCACTGCGCGCCGGATGAACTCCGACCGCTTGCGGCTACGACCTGGCGCGACGCGCTCGAGCAGCGCCCAGGTCTGGTCGTCCAGCTGGACAAGCGCCTGTTTCATATGAATGATCATATCATGGATCCATCGGCCATTCGAGTCGGTCGTCGACCTGCGGGCGAGATGGGCGTCCGATCCGCCACTGCGTGCAGCCGTGCTGGCTACCGATGTCGTCCGGCAGGATCGCCATGAGTCAAGCGGCCCTGCGGTAGTCCGGCAGGCGCCGCGCGGCTGCTCGGCGAGGTCGGCCGCGGGCCGTCGCGCGATCCGCCCCGGCGGCACCGTGCGCGATGCTGCGCCGCCACGGACTCGCGCAGCGCGCCTCCGCACCGCGCCGCACCGCTCGCCGGCGATGACGGAGAACGACCGACGGGAACGGGGACGGGCCGACACCTTCGCCACGGTGGCAGGACACGAGATGCACGCGCTGCTGATCGGGATCGACAAGTCCACGGGCTCCATGGCGTCGCTGAAGGGGTGCGTGGGACGACATCGACGCCATGCAACGGATCCTGATGGGAGGCCACGATCGGCTTCCACTCGGGCTACAATAATCCGGGAACGACCTCCGCCCGTTGTCCGTCCGGAGGCGCGTCTCCGGGCCCCGACGATGGTGCTGCAGGTTTTCATCGGTGCGGCGGGGAGGGCAGATGCGCTACGTTCCTCGGTACCATGCTGGTGCGGTTGCTCCCCCAGTACGAGATCGCTGCCATCTCGCCACCATCGAGTGCACGGGACCTATCATGAGCACGTACGATCGCTTCGGATCATCGCGGAACCCCGGTGAAGGCGCTCCCCCCAAGGCGGAGGGGCTCGCTCCGGGCAAACGTACTCTGACAGAGTCGCTGACTCCGAGCAGCGCACCGACGCTGTATCGTGACGCCGAGGTCGGTTCGCCTTCGGGCCCTCCGAACGATGGGCGAAGCAACGTGGTGGATCGTGCGCTCTCGCAGCGAGGCAGCGGGATGGCGCACGAGTCAGGAGCCACGTTTCACACGGGCGGCGACGCTGCCAGCGCGGCTTCGGCGCTCGGGGCGCGTGCGTTCACGGCAGGCTCGGACGTCTACTTCGGATCCGGAAACTACAATCCCGGCACGCCGGGCGGAGATCAGCTCATCCAGCACGAGCTGCACCACGTGCAACAGTCGCGGGGGCAGGACGCGCCGGGCCCCGGCAACTACCGCGTGTCGAGCCACAACGATCCCGCCGAGGTGAGCGCGCGCGCCGCGGCGTCCGGAAGCATGGCGTCCTCCGGACAGGTAGCGCCCGCGACCATCTTTCGCGACGATACCCCCGGGGCGGGCGGTGTCCACCCCGCCGCGGCGGCGCCCGGCGGTGGGGCCGCGCCCGGCGGTGGGGCCGCGCCCGCCGGCGGGGCCGCGCCCGTCGACCACCTGCAGGAGTTCCGCGACGCGCTCAACGCGGGCGTCGCTGCGGACATCGATGCCAAGTTCAAGGCGCTGAAGGCGAAGGACAAGAAGGCCCTCAAGGCGGAGCCGGACACCCTGCTCAAGATGTTGCAGGTCTGGGGCCCGGATTCGATGCATCCGCTCGCCAGCACCGGCGCCAGCTTCGGCACAGACAAGCGGCTCGCCGAGCATGTTCTGTCGCAGCCGGCGATCGCCGACTGGAAAACGAAGATGTCCGCGGGCCAGTGGACAAACTTCATCGCCGTCGATCCCAAGAAGGAGGCCCTGCAGCCGTACATCGCCGGCATGAAGCAGGTCATGAACCTGGCGCACGGTGCCCAGGCGAGGGCGGTGTGGGACAAGACGTTTCCGACTCTTCATAACGACGGAGCGCTCGAGAGCTTCGGCAACTATCAGATCAAGGCGAAGGCCTGGTCCGAGGACCGTATCAAGCGCCTGTTCGAGATCCTGGGCGACGGTCTGCTCCCGCTGGCGCACGTGCAGGCGGCGACCGGCGGCTTCATCCTGATCACACACAAGCGAACGCGGCCGGTCCCACCTCCCGCGCGCCCGTGGAGTGCGTGGGAAGCGGTGGGTTACGGTTACTGGCGCTCCTCGAACAGCGTGATCGCGATCCCTTACAGCTCGTCCGGCGCGGATCAGGGGGGCTTCAACTCCGACATGGTTGGCGGCGGGAGAGCGCAGAGCCACACCCCCACGGGAAAGCAATCTCACCTCAAGGGCACGGCGCTCCACGAGGTCGGGCATGCAGTGGGCGACAACATCCGAGGTCACGCCTGGGCGGCGAGCGCGGCTTGCCCTGCGCACTGGACGGACATGACCGCCGCCGCCGCGGACCTCGAAACCGACACCTGGGTCGACAAGCGCTGGACCGAGCCGGGCGGGACCGACAAGAAGTTGCCGGCCGCCGACGCCAGGACGGCGTTGTCTGATCGAGCGCGGACCGGTGCGAATCTCGCCGTGGCCGGCTGGGCGAACGACGATCTGGTCTTCGCGTTGCAAACGCAGTACTTTGACCAACCGCTCTACAAGCTGGTCCAGAACCGCGCGCGCGGCGACAACGCCTACACGTCGCCCGTGCAGGGCGAGGGCGGCAAGTGGACGTACGCCTTCTCGTCGCGCTGGGACGACAAGCTCGCCAAGTACACCCGCAAGGCGCACGATGAAAAGGTGTCGTGGTACTCGGTCTCCTCACCGAACGAATGGTTCGCCGAGCAGTACGTCCAGTACTACGCAACCAACAAGGTCGGGACTGGCCTGGACCCACTGACCCTGACGTACATGCAGGACATCGACAAGGCCACCGTGGGAACACCGGGCGTTGACCCTGCGGCTGCGGCGCCCATGCCCGGCGGCGGCGCAGGCGGTGGGGAAGGCGCCGAGGGCGCCGCCACGCCCGGTCCCGTGGCGGAAGGTGGCAACAGCCACGAGCCGGGCGGTGCGGCTGGGGGCGGAGGTGGCGGGCCGGCCACCGAGGAGCAGGGTGGACCGCCCCGGAGCACGTTCCCATGGGCGTGGTGATGCAGCGCCTCTTGACGGTGGCGATGATCGTATCGTCGGCGGTCGTCCACGCCGACCCGCCGAAAGACAAACCAATGGAAGCAACACAGGCAAAGGACAACCCGGGTTGGGCTGACGCCGAATGCAAGGTGCGCAAGAAGTTCAAGGACGCCACGGAGATCTCGCCGAAGACCCGCTACCACATCGAGTATGCGTTCGCGGTGACTGACCCACAGGGGACACGCAACGTCCTGGTCTCCGGTGGCAATGTGTACGCTGGACTGCAGGGGCTCGCGCTCGTCGGTCGTCACCTCAAGTCCCAGGCGTTCCTGACGAAGCAGCAGCTCGGAGTCGACGACCTCATCTTCCTCGTTCACGAGTTCGGCGAGACGCCCCCGGAGATCGAGGACACCTTGGCCACGCATCCGATGAGCGCCGGCACGTTCCCGGGGTACGAGCCGAAGCTCAGCTTTGCCAGGGGCGGAGCCGCCCTGGTGGTGCACGCCGCCGCAAAGTCCAGCGGGCCGATCGGCGCCGAGCCCACACCCATGGTTCGCCTCGTCCGGGCCACGCTCTCGATCGGCAAGACCTACGAGCTGAAGTGGAAGGTCGAGATCATCAAGGTCCCCGCCACCGGACTGTGAGATGTCCGAGACCGTGCAGCACGACGAGGTGTGCCGTTGCGGCGCCCGCCTCACGGTGCTGGTGGCGCAGTCCATCAGCGGCACCCGCCACCCGCAGATGCGCGAGGCCGTGCTCGAGGGGAAGCTGCACCGGTACCAGTGCTCCGCGTGCGGCAACGAGTTCGTCCTCGACCGTCAGTTCCTCTACGTGGACTTCGATCGACGCCAGTTCCTGGCCGTCTATCCGCTGAGGGACCTGGCGCAAGCCGAGGTCCGCGCGCGCGAGGCCGCACGGGTGTACGACGAGCTGCTGGTCAGCAACCCACCGGTTCCCCTGGCGCACCTCCGGCACAAGTTCTTGGTGCGCGTGTGCTTCGGAGTAGACGAGTTGCGCGAGAAGCTGCTCGTCGACGAGGCGGGCATGAGCGACCTCGCGCTGGAGGAGCTGAAGTGCCAGGTGCTCCCTGCCCATCAGGGGTTTCGCGACAGTGAGGTTGTGACGCTCTGGCTGGTGGGGATGGACGACCGGTTCCTCCACTTCCTCCCGGCAGCCCTCCACCCGGTGGATGACCGTCCGCCGCCGCCGCGCGGCATCTCGATCGAGCGAACGCTCTACGACGAGATCGCGGCCTGGGGGACCCACGAGATTCTACGCCGACGTCCCAGGCTGGCCTCGGGGCCGCACGTCAGCCTCCTTCGGATGGTGCCCTGGGTGGACGTGTCTCCGTCGACTCTCCCGACTCCTTCTCTGCTCTAGGTAGCCGAATGTTGACGAGCGAGATCGCGTCCCAGGGGGCTGGGACGCGCTTCTCGAAGTCGGTCCAGATGCGACTGTCACCGCGACAGTCGTAGGTGCGGCAGATCCCTGGCCGGTTCTGGTAGACACCGCAGCCGCGCGTGGTCGGATCGGAATGCACGCAGTACCCGTCGGTCGCTCGGTGGCGGATCTGGTAAGGGCGGGAGTAATTCCACTTCACCACGCGCTCGTCCAGGTCCTGGAAAGACAGCGGGAAGGTCAGCCGGCAGCAGCGCCCCTTGCAGAGCGGGAGGAGCGAGGCACAGTCCACGTCGGGCGACTCCAGCGCATACTTGTCCGGAATCGACGCCACCTGGATGGTCGCCTGCCGCTCGGCCTTTGGATCGGGCTCCTTGCGGAGTCGCTCGATCCGCGCCTCGACGCTGCGCAGGCTCACGAGCCCTCGCGCGACCAGCTCCTCCAGGACGGCGTGGGTACGCAGCTCCGCGTCGGCCACATTCAGCTTGGTCTGCATGCCGAGCAGGTGAAGAAAGCGCAACCCGTCCTCGAGCTCGGCAGTCGCCGCCAGCTCCGGGGTCTTCGGGTCATCGGACATTCCTGGCTCCTTTCAGCGTTGCCTTTCAGCGTTGCCTGTCAGCGTTGCCTGTCAGCGTTGATGAACGTCCACACGGACGACCGCGTGCTCCTTGAACGGAGCGCGCGCACCCGCTTGCTCGGTGACGTACACGAGCCGCGCGGGCGTACGCGCGAGCGAAGTCCCCAGCTCCATCGCGTTCCCCTCATCGACAAGCACGATGACAGTGTCGAACAGGAGCGCCTCGCGTACGAGCGCCGCCGCATGGCTGGGTGGCGTACGACCGCGCACGACCAGTGCCCGGCGGTTCTTGCGCGCGACTGCGTCGACCACCAGATCGAGGACTCCTGCCCGGGCAGGACCGGTGACGAGGCCGATCGGACCGTCGGCCTCGCGAGCCTCGGCGAGATTGCACAGCTGGACGCGCGTCAGTTCCGGGAGCGCTTCGGTCTGCCCGCTCCACGCATTGCCCGACCGAAGTGTCACGCCTCCCAGGTCACCGTCGAGATCGAGCCGTCCTGCCGCGAGCGGGATCCAGCGTGGCGCGAGCCGCACGGTGCGTCTCATCAGCGGGCCGCCCCGGGCTCCCTCGGTCCACGCCAGAGCCAGGCGTACGAGCGGTGCCCCTGGCGTCACCAGGTCGGCTGCGCGCGTGACGCCTCCCTCCGGCAGCACCGAGCCGATGGCGGCCAGTGTGGCTCCGGATGAGTCCCCGGACAGGCGCGACAGCAGCGACGACACAGGCGGCGAAACCTCGGCCGCCAGCACGCTGGCCACGAGCCAGCGCTCATCGGCGCCGAGCCCCCATGCGGCAAGCGCGTCGGCAAGCGGTAACGACACACCGGCTGCGCGCGTGGCTAGCAGGCGGCGCTCCACGAGTGCGCTCCTGTTCTCGGCCGCCTCGCGCTGATCGAGTCCATCGGCGCCCAGTCCCCGGAGGAGGGTCTCGACGTGCCCCAGCACATCAGGTTCGACGAGGCCGAGCCGCTCGCGTTCGCTCAGTGCGAATGCCGTGCGCGAGAGCACGACCGCGAACAGGTCGGCGAGGAAGTCCGCATGGCCGCGGTACGCGGCGTCGACGGAGACGTCGAATGCGTTCGGCCAGCGCAACTCCTTTTCGAGCATCGCCATGATGATTTCGCCACGACGGTCGGGTGGATGCAAGCACGCCCCGAGGCGGAGCCGAGGCGTCCCGCCGCGTCGTCACGAACCCGGATTATTCCGTTCCGGGTGGCGCGCTCACGCCGGGCGAACGCGGCCTCGCCGCTTCGCCTCGGTGCGCAGCACCGCCGCCCGCGCGTTCATGTCCGCCTCCTCGGCGTCGGTGCGGTGGTCGTAGCCGAGCAGGTGGCACAGGCCATGAGACGCCAGGTGGAGCAGCTCGCGGTACAGCCCATGGCGAGCCTGGCGGCGCGCCGTGTCGAGGGAGATCACGATGTCGCCGAGCAGCCCGGGGTGGAGCGCGCCGGCCGGCCCCTCGCGCTGCGCGAACGCCAGCACGTCGGTCGGCCGGTCCTTGCGCCGGTAGCCGCGGTTGAGCGCGTGGATCTGCGCGTCGCCGACCAGCCGGAGCGAGACCTCGTAATCGGCGCGCTTGTCGCGGCGCGCGGCGGCGCGGACCATCCGGGCGACCTCGGTGCGCAGCCGGCGCCGCAGGGCCGGCGGCACGCGGGCCGCGTCGTCGACGGCGAGGTCGAGCATCAGATCCGGAGCGGCGGCAGCGTCCAGACCCGGGCCTCGACGAACACCTCGAACAGGGAGGCGTCGAGCTGTCCGCGCTTGACGTCGGCCGCGAGGATGTCGAGCGCCTTGTCGGTCGGCATCGCGCGCTTGTACGGCCGGTCGCTCGCGGTCAGCGCGTCGTAGATGTCGCTGATCGCCATCATCCGCGACGGGACCGGGATCTGCTCGCCGCGCAGGCTGTTGGGGTAGCCGGTGCCGTCGAGCTTCTCGTGGTGCCAGCGCGCGATGTCCGGGACGTCGCGCAGCGTGCGGCTCCACGGGATCTCGCGCAGGAACTTGTAGGTGTGCTCGACGTGGCTGTTGATCTCCTGGCGCTCCTGCTCGTTGAGCGAGCCACGCCGGATCTGCAGGCAGCCCGCCTCGCCGGAGGTGAGGTACGGCAGATCGCGTCCGTCGTTGTCGCGCCACGACCTCGCCGCGATCTCGGCCACCCGCTCGAACGCGCCGTGGTCGAGCACGGTCGGCTCGTTCGACGCCAGGATGAACCGGATGATGTCGTCGAGCTCGGCGACCTTGCGGCCGATCTCCGCGTCGACCGCGGCGAGCTGCGACGCGACCTGGTCGCGCGACGCCTCCATCAGGTAGCGGACCTTGGACTCCAGGCCCTCGATCTTGTGGCCGCGCTTGATCAGCTGGAACCGCTGCAGGATCAGCTCGCGCTCGTGCTCGTAGAGCTTCTTGGCCTTGACCAGCACGCGCTCGCGCACGCCGACCTTGCCGAAGTCGTGGAGCAGCCCGGCGTACTCGATCTGGGTCAGGTCGTCGCGCGAGAACCGGACCTCGCGGAAGTGCCCGGTGTCGGCCTTGTTGACCGACACCGCGAGGTTGACCGTGAGCTGCGCGACCCGCTCGGAGTGCCCCGACGTCGTCGGATCGCGTGACTCGATCGCCGTGACCGCCGCCTTGACGAAGCCCTCGAACAGCGTCTTGACCTCGCCGTACAGCAGCACGTTCTCCAGCGCGATCCCGGCCTGTGACGCCAGCGCGAACACGTAGGTCTCGGCGATCTCGTCGAACGGCACCACGCCGTCCTGGAAGTCGCTCGGCAGGTCGAGCTGGATCCAGCCCTTGGCGCGCTTGTTGATCAGCTGGATCACGCCGATCACCTCGTTGCGCGCCGAGATCATCGGGACCGCGAGCACCGATCGGGTCTGGTAGCGGTTCTGGTCGTCGAACGAGCGGTCGTGCCCGTACCCCCACGGGTTGTTGCCGGTCCCGCTGGCGTCGAGCCCGTACAGGTCGGGGATGTTGATCCGGTCGCCCGACAGCACGCACCGGCCGACGATCGACGTCGCCGCCACCGGCAGGACGACCTGGCTGGCATCCGGCAGGTCGCGGCTCTCGTTCTGCGACACCTTGAACCGCAGCGTGCGGTCCGCGATCTCCTCGTCGTGACCCTCGACGATGTAGATCGACCCGGCGTCGGCGTTGGTCACCTCGCACGCGTGGTGCAGGATGATCGCCAGCAGCTTGGTGATGTCGCGCTCCTGCGACAGCGCCCGGCCGATCTTGATCATCATCTCGTTCTCGTGGCGCGACCGCTCGAGCTCCAGGTCGATGCTGGCGCACAGCATGCGCTGGTGGATCGCGTCGGCGCGGCCGCGCAGGGTCAGCAGCAGCCGGGTCATCCCGATCGGCCCGATCACCGCCGTCACGTCGGTGTCCGCCGGCATCGCGTCGAGCTGCGTCGCCTCGAGCTCGGCGTCGCTGCCGACCACGATCAGCCCGTAGTTGCCCGACCGCGCCCGCACCAGGTGGGGCTGCAGCTGCTCGGCGTCCTGCCACACCTCGGGCCACGCGAGCACCAGCATCACCGGCATCCGCGCGCGCTGCGCCACCACCTCGAGCTCGACCCAGCCGTCGCCCTGCCGCCGCACGCGGTAGCCCGCCATCCGGCGATCGCGCGAGACCGCGCCGACCAGGTCGTCCGGGGAAGCCACCGTCGTCATGTTGCAGGCCGCATGATGCACCACGAGGCCTCCATCGATCCACCTCCACCGGGAGTGGCGAGCGCCAGTGCATGTTGGGCGGATGCGACACAAACAGGACTGGCTCTTCTTTCGACGCATGGCAGCGCTCGTGCTCATGCGCTCGCATGGATGCTCGGCGTTCGCCAGACGCGTGCTCGCGGCAGAGGACGGTTGAGGAAGCCAAACTGCGACCGATTCCCGACATGGAGGCCGGTACCATGACGGCCGTCGGGTCATGGTGTCCTTCCTAGAAGGATAAGTTCGGCCACATCTGTCCTTCCCATAAGGACACATTCGGGTAAATTTGTCCTTCGAGGAAGGACAGATGGACGAATTACTGCTGGAGGAAGTCGTCGCCGATGCACACGCGCAGCCATTGCCGGAGCTGACCCATCGACGCGCGAAGATCCCGTGGCTGCCCCGCAAGGTCGATGCCATCGTCGGCATGCGGCGTTCCGGGAAGACGTCGCTCATGTTTCAGCGGATGCGCGAGCTGGTCGAGACCGGCGTCCCACGCGAAGATCTCCTCTACATCAACTTCGAGGATGACCGCCTGGGTGACATCACCGTCGCGGATCTGTCGAAGATCGTGGATGCGCACTACCGGCGCAACCCGGCAGGGAGATCTCGCCCGGGTGCGCTGTTCTTCGACGAGATCCAGGTCGTCGATGGATGGGAACGGTTCGTGCGCCGCCTCGTCGATACCGAGACCGCCCACGTCTGCGTGACCGGGTCCTCCTCGAAGCTGCTGAGCCGCGAGATCGCGACCAGCTTGCGAGGACGCTCGCTGACCACCGAGCTGTTTCCGTTCAGCCTCGTCGAGGCACTCCATCATCGCGGGACACCGGCAGAGCCACGCCCGCCGGCGCGACTCCGCTCCGCGATCGAGCACGCGGCGGACGAGTACCTGCGCCGCGGTGGGTTTCCCGAGGTCCAGACGCTCGACGAACCGACGCGCATCCGCGTGCTGCAGGACTACCTCGACGTCGCGATCCTCCGCGATCTCATCGAGCGCCATGCAATCACGAACCCGGTCGCGCTCCGGCGGTTCGTGCGCCAGCTCATGAACGCCCCCGCTGGCATGTTCAGCATCCACAAGCTGTACGATGACCTCAAGTCCCAGGGGCTGAACGTCAGCAAGGACTCGCTGCACGCCTGGCTGGATCACGTCCAGGACGCATACGTGTTCTTTGCGGTCCCGATCCATACGAACTCGGAGCGCGTCCGGCAGAGCAACCCCCGCAAGGTGTATGCGGTCGACCCAGGCCTGGTCACGGCGTGCGCGCGGCGCGGCAGCGCCGACCTCGGCCAGTTGCTGGAGACCGCCGTGTTCATCGAGCTCCGGCGCACCACGTCCGAGCTCGCCTACGTGCGAACGTCGTCCGGCTTCGAGGTCGACTTCGTGACGCCGTCGGGCCTGGTCCAGGCGTGCGCAACCCTCGACGATCCCGCGACCCGCGAACGCGAGCTCCGCGCGCTCCGCGAGGCGATGGCATCGCTGGGGCACAAGGAGGCGACGGTCGTGACCGTCGCGGCGAGCGAGGAGATCCGCGTCGCGGAGGGAACGATCCGCGTCCTCCCGATGTGGCGATGGGCGATCGAGCGCGCCGCCTCGTAGCCGTTCAACGAGGCACAGGACCCGGCGGCCGATCTGTCGTGCAGCGTCCAGCCCGTCAGCGCTGTGATTCTTCGAGCAAGATCTCGAGCTCGGCGATCGCCTCGAAGTCCTTGGGGCGACCCGCGGCCCGCTTCACCTCGATGAGCTTGGACAGCGCCAGGCAGCGCACGCTGCGACCGAACGGATTCAACACGACCGTCGACGGCAGCAAGTCGTGATAGTTACCGCCGCCCGTGACCTCGGCCAGCAGATCGATCGCGCCGAGATCGGTCTGCAGCGTGAAGTTGGCCCCGTTGCGGAGGGTCTGGACATCGAAGGCGAATGGCAGGCCGGGCGGAGCGCCACGTGGATACGGATGGTAGGGGCTCAGCGCAGACACGAGCCGTTGCAGGTTGGCCACGGAGCGCTCGACCACGACGTCGATCGCCTGGGTCAGGCGAGCCGCGCCGTGAGCCGTCGCCGCGACGCCACCCCACCAGGATCATCTCGACGCTGGCATCAGCAAGCGAGCCGAGAAGTCCTCCGAGGTCCGTCATTTGCTTCGATCGCGACGGCGGGCTTCACGCCCGGCGCGCTGTAGCTCCTCTGCGAAGCGCTGCAGATCCATCAGCTTGCGAAACCGCTCCTCGACGGTGAGCCGCAGGTTCTCGCGCAGCAGCGTCCGGTCGACGTGCTGCTTGTAGACCTCGATGACCGGGTCGCGCCACATGCGGCTTGGGAGTGTAGCGCGTAGCGCCCGGGAGATCGCCGACACGCTCGCTCGCCGGGGCTGCTGCGCGGATGGGCGTCGGTCGGAGCCGCGCCCGCCGAATCACCACCCGTCCTGCGCGGACCCCGCGAGGTATGTGCGGGACAAGACCCGGCCTATCCAAATCACGGTCGCGGCGTCCGACCCCATCCTGCTCGCGGTCGCCCCGTCGAGCTCGCGTTGGCGTCTGGCGATCGCGCCACGAAGGGAAAAGCGGCTGGCGAAGATCCAGGATGCACGCCACACCGGCCATGCGTTCACGACGCAGAACCGTGACATCGGAGCGGAGCTTGCGCGGAAGCCGTCGAGCGCGAGAGCCGCGACGCAGCACCTTCAGTGGGAGGCGGCCGGTTCCGCGTCCGCCTCGTGCACCCCCGCCTCTTCCGCCTCCAGGACGTCGAGGAGAACCAGGAGCTCAGCGGCGGACGTGTAGTGCAGTTCGGGGGCCTCTGCCTCACTGCGGTCGCGGCTGCCCGCAGCGATCGCCTGCAGGGCGGGGACGAACGGGCGCAGCCGGTTCGGCAGCTCCGAGTGCATCGAGAGCTCGCCGAGGAATGACGCGGCGCCTGCCGCATCGTCAGCGCGGAGCTTCTCGGCCACGGCCAGACTCATGCGACCGTCGGGATTATGGTTCTCGCCGCCGTCTCGCCGGTATGCCAGGTAGCAGGCGACGGCCTTGGCCCGTGCATGTGCAGCAGCGCCGGCGTTGCCAACGCCCGCCTCGATGTCCGCGAGGACGCCCCACGACTTCCAGGGATCGGCCGCGTGGCCGAACGGCTCCTTGCATTCGAGGGCCCGGTGAATCGCCTGCCGGGCCTCGTCCCAGCGCTTCAGCTTGCGCAGCGTATCACCGAGATTGGACCAGCAAGTACCCTCTGCCTGCGCATCGCCGATAGCGACAAACAGGTCCGCAGCTTGTTGATACAACGAAGCGGCTTCCTCCGCACGGTCGAGATCGCTATACAGATTTCCGAGCGCACCGAGCGTGTTCGCCTGACCTCCGACCTCTCCGAGTTGCACTTCGAGCGCCAGCGACCTGCGGTAGGCGTCCTCGGCCGCTTCCGGCTGCCCTGCCTCCCGATACACTTCGCCCGTCTGGTGCCAGATCACCGCGACGGAGCCCGGCTCGCCCAGCTTGGCGAAGTGCTCGCGCGCTTCGGCATGTGCATCGAGGGCGTCTCGGTAGCGACGCTGTAACAGGCGCACCGTCCCGAGCTGGCCTTTCGCGACGGCAAGTTGCCGCTCGTCGCCCTGTTGCTCCGCCCTATGCGTGCTCTCTTCGTAGGCCGCCGCGGCCTCGTCGAGCCGGCCAAGACTGCACAGACAAACGCCTTTGTCGGTGAAACATGTGGAAGCCATCCTTGCTGCCGCTCGGCTGGACTGCGTCTGCGCGATGGCCTCGAAGCGCCGTTGCGCGTCGTCGAGGCACGGCAAGGCTTGTTGTGCGTTCCCGGTCATCTCCAGGGCGCGGCCGAGGAGCCAGCAAGCCATGGCCAGATCGTAGTCGGCACCTGGGTAGGCTTGCTCCCCGGCGACGCGGGCTTGCCGGAGCAACAGTTGCGCGCCGGCCAGCGCGTCGCGCAGCTGGCCACCCACAAGCTGGTTCTCGATGCGGCTTTGCTCGGCATCGAAGCGCACGTGATTCCAGACCGCGCCGAGCCGTGCTGCAGCGGCGTCGCGCGTCTCCGCGACCCGCGCCAGAACACGCGGCCGGGCCAGAGGGCTCAGCAAGGACTGGAGACTTATGGCCAGATCGACCGTTGCCTCCGCATCTTCCGCGCGCGAGACGTGTGCGAGGAGCGCGAGCAGGTTCGGTAGCTCGAGCAAGGTCAGCGTGGCCGCGAGCTCTGTATTCTGGCGTTGCTGTTCATAGAGGAAGTTGACGTATGCGCGCATCGCGTCGACCCAGCGACGCATCAGCGCCTCGCGGTCGGCATCGTCGAGCGTACAACGCAGGTACGGACAGAGCGCCGGGTCGAGCGAGAGGTGGTTGTAGCGGTTGGGCGTCGCGAGCCCGGTGTCGATGAGCTCGCCCGCCAGCCGTGCGACATCGGCCTTGTCCCAGTCCATCATCATGCGAAGCACGACCAAGTTCACGCCGCCGTGAGACAGGCCGAGCACGCGCGCCCGGTCTCGGTTCTCCGGCGACAGGCGACCCAGCGAGAGCTCGACGCTGGCGAACAGCGACTGCTCGCGGTCGCCTGGGAATCGCCGCTCCATGTCTGCCATGAGGTCCACCAGCGCCTCGCGGGTCGCGGCCACGCCGAGGCGCCGGAAGGCAGGCGCCAGGAGCGCCAGGGTGCGCGCGTGGCCGTTCACCGCCTCGACGAGCTCCTCGATCTCGACCCGCGCGGCGTCGGCGACACCCGCCGTCGAGGCGCCCTCGCTGACCACGCGCTCGACGAGCTTCACGGCGTCCTCGCGGCCGAGGCGGTGCAGCTCGCACCGGCTGGCGGCGCCATCGAACGGCACCGGCAGGAGCTCGCGGCTGGTGAACAGGAGCCGGGTCTCGCCCTGACGGCCCAGCCGCTCGCACAGCGCGAGGATCGCCTCGAGCTCGTCGCGCGCGTCCTCGAACAGGGCCTCGGGGGTGTCGGCCGCCAGGTACGGCGGGACCAGGATGCTCTCCAGGTTGTCCACCACCAGCAAGGTCGGCTGCTCGATCAGCACGCGCGCGACGGCCTGCTCGGCCGCGTCCGGGCTCTCGAACGTGGCGACCGAGTAGCTGGGCACGAGCTGCCGGCCGATGGCGTCGAGCACGGCGCGCGCGGTGCCGTGGGTCTCGACCGAGACGAACGCGGCGCGGCGGATCTGTTGCGAGCGCACCATCCAGCGGGCGAATTCGGCGGCAAGCGCGGTCTTGCCTTCGCCGCCCTGGCCGCGCAGGACCGCGTGGCGCTGCCGGCCCAGCAGGCGCTCCAGCGCCAGGAGCTCGCGGCTGCGGCCGACGAAGCTGGTGGCGGCCGGCGGCTCGGGCAGCTCGCCCATCCGGTTCTTCAGCGCGGTCCGGAAGTCATCCAGCGTCTGCCGGGCCGGCGTCTGCCGGAACAGCTGCGGGTCATCCTGCTCCTGGAACAGCACGGGCACGAACCAGTCCTCGAGATGCAGCTCGCCGGCGCCGAAGATCCGGCCGCGCAGCGTGTCTTCCTTGAGCTGGCGCTGGCCCTCGAGCATGGCATCGCCGACCCGGGCGCCGCGGGCGAGCGCGCCATAGAACGTCGCGACGAACCGGCGCGCGGTCTCGACCAGCACGCTGTGGCTCATCGCGACCACCGAGGCCACGCCCATCTTCAGGATCTCGGAGGCGACCGATTCGGACGCCTGCTCGGCCTGCGCGGTCTGGCACGCGTCGAGGACCACCAGCGGGATCCGGTGATCGCGCAGCAGCGGGCCCAGCTCGTTGGTGAACACCGTCTGGTGCCTTCGCCGCTCCAGTTGGGCGGTGTCCCCGGGGTCCTCGAAGCACAGGCCGCCGAGGCCCACCCGCCGGTCATAGACGCCGTGGCCGTCGAAGTGGATGACGTGGTACGGCTCGCGCGCATGCCATGCGCGGTCGAGCTCGGCGCGCAGCGCCGGCAGGGTCGCCGGGGCTAGGATCTCGAGGTGGACCGCGCCGGCGAGCTCCTCCATGGCCTCGACCAGCGGCAGGGCGCTGGCGCGGTGGTCGAGGTAGCCGCAGGCGTCATCGTCGGGCCGCGGGCTGACCACGAGGATGCGGATCGGGGTCGCGACCACCGCGACGTCGAGCACGCGCGTGTTCGGCAGGCGCCGGCGCACGCGGGTCGGCTTCGCGCCCTGGAACAGGAAGCTGTCGCCGTCGTGCAGGAGCTCCCAGGGCAGGCCGAGCAGGAGCGTGGCGGCCTCGCGCGCAGCCGTCACGTCGGCCTCGGAGGCGCCGAGCTCGACCGCCGCGTCGACGTGGATCGAGAACCGGCGGCCGGCGTGGCCGTCGACCCCGGCCCAAGCAGCCAGCACGTTATCCGTTGGCCCGGCCGGCATCGCGGCGTCGTGCAGCAGCCGGCCCCACGCGACGAGGCTGTCCTCGACCTTGTGCGCGCGGTCGCGGAACACATGGCTGGGCCAGATCGCGTACTTCTCGAGGTACCAGCGCAGGTCGTCGGCCTCCAGCGGTCCGAGCGGCGCGACGAACCGCCAGCTCTGCGCGCTCGCGACCTCGCGCCGCCCCGGCGTCGCCGGCTCGTAGACCAGGCGCGCCCGCCCCGAGGCGCGGCGCACACCGTCCTGCACCTGGACGATCTGCAAGTCGTCGAGGTGGAGCACGAGCTCCTCGAGCGGCTCCGCCCTGGACTGCGGCACTGGAGCGACCTCGGTGGGCAGCCGCTTGCCGAGCGCGACGAGGATCGGGTGCAGCGCGGCCTCGACGCCGCCGGCGACGCTGCCGAGCCGCACGCAGAGCGGCTCCTCGTCGAAGTAGCCCTCGAGCACGCCGAGCGCGGTGTCGTCCAGGAGCAGCGGAATGACGGGGTACCTGTTCCCGTGGCGCTGCTTCTGCTTCTGCTTCTGCACCTCGAGCGCATGGCGCAGCTCCTTGCCGACCCATCTCGATTGCAAGCTGGCGGAGCTGATCACGATGGCATACCCAGCAGCCTGCTCGATCGCCTGCTGGATCTCCGACGACAGCGGATCGCCGCCGCGCAGCTCGCGCGCGTCGCTCCACACGTCCTGCCCGAGGTCGCCCAGCGCCCGCTGGAGCGCCCGGACAACCGCATGGTCCTGCGTGCTGTGCGAGAGGAAGAGCTTGGCCGCGCGCGATTCCGCGGAATCGTCGTGCGCCTTGGTCGTGCTCGAGGTCATCAGAGGATAGGCGACCGATCCCGACGGACCACGACACGCCGCCAGGAGCCTCCGAAATGTTGCGCCGAATTGCCGGCTTGACATCGCGGGAGACGAGCCAGCACCGGACGTCAACGCGAACTCGCCGGGGGCGACCGCGAGCGGATGGGGTCGGGCGGCGCGACCGTGATTACGTTGGCCGTCGTTGCCCCGCACATACCTCGCGCCGCCCGCGCAGGCGCCGGTGGTTCTTCGGCGGGCGCGGACCCGACGCCCATCCGCGCAGCAGCCCACGGCGAGGTCGCGTGTCGGCGTTCTCCTGCGCGCTACGCCCTACCGCTCCCGATGCACGGTCGTCGGCAAGACCGGGCATCGGGCGAGGTCGCCGAGCGCGCAGCCGACTGCATGCGGCAGATCCGCGTCGAGCACAACTCGCAGTGACCCCGACATTCCTGTCGCGTTCCCGAGGAACCGCGGCGACCGGGCCCCCAGGATGCAGCGACTTGGCGGCGCTGGACCTGGCCATCCGCATGCAACCGAGGTGTTGCGATGCGCCACCTCGTGCTCCTCCCCGCCCTGGCCGCGATCGCGACCGGCACGGCCCGCGCCGACCAAGCTCGGCCCGACGGCGCAGGCCCAGGCCAGCCGTTCGCGCTCGCGGTCAACATCCTGCCTGTGGCCCCGGACGCGTTTGCCGTGTCCGCCTGGGTCGGCCGAGACGCCCACCACGCGATCCGGGCGAACGTGGCGCGCTACCGCGGCCCGCTGTGGCTGCGCGTGCTGGCGCTGGTGTTCAGCGACGGGGAGGAGGACAGCGACGTGGCCCCCGACTTCGGCGACACCACAGATCTGGGCCTCGGCTGGGTCTACTACCCGCGACGGCTGCTCGACGGCGCCTCGGTCGAGGCCGGCGTGCTGTGCCGGTTCGACCGGCGGCGCAACGACGTCAACGACGAGAACGCCGCCGCCGAGGACCACCACACGAACGTGTACAGCGGGCGCTTCCTGGTCGGCTGGACGTGGCGGCTGTCCGCCGCGTGGTTCGTCGCGACCGCGGCCGGCGGCGCGCTCGGCTACGAGCGCGGCCGGGAGAAGACGTACGCGGGCGTCGACAGTCACGGCGATGTCAGCCGCTCCGGGCCGGTGTCCCGGGTGAGCGTGTCGCTCGAGAGCTACGTGCGCCTCGGCATGGCGTTCGGGCAGTAACGGCGGCCTATGGCGAGCCGTCGCCGCGGTCCGCGGCGCCGGGGTCCGGGCCGGCCGCGGCTTCGGGCGGCCGCGGCTCGGCACCGCCATCGCGCGCATCGCGGGCATCGCGGGCATCGCGCGCCTCCGCCCTGCCCTCCCCGGCGTCGCGCGCCTCGCGGGCCTCGGACCGCGAGCGGTCGCGCTGATCGTAGGCGCGGATCAGCGCCGCGACCAGCGGGTGGCGCACGACGTCCTGATCGGTGAACTGCACGGTGCCGATCCCGCGGATGCCGGCGATCAACTCGAGCGCGTCGCGCAGCCCGCTGTTCTGGCCGCGCGGCAGATCGGTCTGCGTGGCGTCGCCGGTGATCACCGCCTTGGAGTCGAAGCCCATGCGGGTCAGGAACATCTTCATCTGCTCGGGCGTGGTGTTCTGGGCCTCGTCGAGGATGATGAAGCTGCCGGACAGGGTCCTCCCGCGCATGTATGCGAGGGGGGCGATCTCGATCGTGTCGTCGGACAGGAACCGCTCGAGCTTGTCGGCGTCGATCATGTCGTGGAGCGCGTCGTACAGCGGCCGCAGGTATGGATCGATCTTCTCCTCGAGTGTCCCGGGGAGGAAGCCGAGGCGCTCGCCGGCCTCGATCGCCGGCCGGGTCAGGATGATCCGGCGGATCTGCTTGTCGAGCAGCGCGCGCACGGCGAGCGCCACCGCGAGGTAGGTCTTGCCGGTGCCGGCGGGGCCGACCGCGAACACGATGTCGTTGCTGCGGACCAGGTCGACGTAGGTCTTCTGCGCGCCGCCCTTGGGAGCGATCGGGCGGCCGGTGCGCGGGGTGAGGATCGTGTCGCCGAACACGCCCCGGATCGAGACGCCCGCGGCGCCGCCGCCGGCGTCGCCCTGCAGCAGCTTGACCGCGCGGACGACGTCGTCGGACGACAGCGCCTTGCCGGCGAGCGCGAGGTCGTACAGCTGCTCGAGCGCCGCCCGGGCGGTCTCGGCCGCGGCGTCGTCGCCCTCGATGGTGACCTCGTTGCCGCGGAGGTGGATCTGGGCGCCCGCGGTACGCTCGATCAGCTTGAGCCGCGCGTTGTTGCTCCCGCACAGCGCCTGCAGCGCCTGGGGATCGTCGAACGAGAGCTTTTCGCGTCGAGTGGACTTGGTGGTCACGTGCGTTCCCGTGGCGCGCAGCCGCCGGTGGGTGCCGCGCGCCGGAGCGGTCGTATAGCACGGTAATCCGCTATGGTGCGCGCCATGGATTCGGAGCATCCGCCGCGCCCCCCGGCCGGGGCCTCGCTGACCCGGCTCGTCGACATCATGGACCGCCTGCTCGGCCCCGGGGGCTGTCCGTGGGACCGGGAGCAGACGCTCGACACGCTGCGGCCGTTCCTGGTCGAGGAGACCTACGAGGTGCTCGACGCGCTGGCGCGCGGCGACGTCGCCGGCCACTGCGAGGAGCTCGGCGACCTGCTGATGCAGATCGTGTTTCACGCCGCGCTGCGGGCGGCCGAGGGCGCGTTCGACATCGACGCGGTGGTCGCCGGCATCTCGGACAAGCTGGTGCGCCGGCACCCCCACGTGTTCGGCGACACCACGGGAGTTGCGACCAGCGCGCAGGTGCTGGCGCAGTGGGACGAGATCAAGCGCACCGAGAAGGCGGCGGCGGGGGCCCGCGACCGCATCCTCGCCGGGATCAAGCCCGGCCCCGCGCTGAGCCGGGCCCAGAAGGTCGGGAGCAAGGCCGGCAAGGTCGGCTTCGACTGGCCGGGCTGGGAGGGGTCGTTTGCAAAAGTCGAGGAGGAGGTCCGGGAAGTCGCCGAGGCGATCCGCGCGAAGGACCCCGCGGGGATGCATGCCGAGATCGGCGATCTGCTGCTCGCGGTGGTGAACGTCGCTCGCAAGCTCGGGGTGGATGCGGAGAACGCGCTGATCGACGCGACCAGCCGGTTCCAGCGACGGTTCGAGGCGGTCGAGGATGCGCTGACGGACCGCGGCAAGACCCCCGCGACCTCGACGCTGGAGGAGATGGACGCGCTGTGGGACGACGCCAAACGACGCGAGCGCCAGCAGTGAGTGACGAAAGTGATGCTTTTTTGAGCAGGCGAGATCGAGTGGGAGCGATCTCGATGAGATCAACCACGCCGTCACCAAGCGCTCCGCAAGTTATTCACAACCGCCGTGGGTACTCCCGCGGGGTTGCTGACAAAATCTTCGGCAGCTCGGGCGGTGCGCCGGTCCCCGACGCTCCCCGACGCGACCGGCTTGACTCCGGGAGCCGGGCGGGTTAACCACTCGCCTCCCAGGAGAACGTCGTGGCCAATATCGCATCGGCCGAGAAACAGAACCGCAAGATGATCAAGCATCGCGTGCGCAACCGCGCGGCGATGGCCACGTTACGCACCGCCGTGAAGAAGGCGCGAGCCGCGGTCGACGACAAGTCGAACGAGGCCACCGCCCTGGTGCGCAAGGCCGTCTCGATCATCGACAGCGCCGTCACCAAGGGCATCCTCAAGCGCCGCACCGCGTCGCGCTACGTGTCCCGCCTCGGCACGCGCGAGGGCACGCGCGAGCCCGCGGCTTGACTCGTCGGCCGGCCCGCGGCCTGGAGTCCGAGCGGGCTCGATGCCCGATCCAGGCGAGCTGCGGCCGCGATGTTCCGCGCATCGTTCGCGAAGCGCCGCGCGCGATCGGGATGACCCGGCGGCCGTGATCAGTTGTCGTCGTCGCCGTCGCCCGCGGTGTCGCCGGCCGTGGTGATCTCGTACTTGCGCAGCAGCTTGTGGAGGTACTTGCGATCCATGTCGGCGTCGCGCGCCGCCTTGGCGATGTTGCCCTCGGCGCGCCGGATCAGCCAGGTCAGGTAGCGGCGCTCGAACAGCTCGTTCCACTTGTCCTTGGTGTCGCGGAACGACACGGCGGGCTCGAACTCGATGCCGTCGCGCAGCTGCGCGGTCCGGGCGGTGGGCTCGCCGCCGAGCGGGGCGACCAGCGTGCCGGGATCCGCGCCCAGCGCGAGCGCGCGCTCGATCACGTTGCGGAGCTCGCGGACGTTGCCCGGCCAGTCGTGCGCCATCAGCGCGGCGCGGGTCGCGTCCGACAGCGCGATGCCGCCGCCCGGCGCGAGCTTGCCGAGCATCGCGTCGATCAGGAGCGGGATGTCCTCCCGGCGCTCGCGCAGCGACGGCGCGGTGATCGGCACGACGTTGAGCCGGAAGTAGAGGTCCTCGCGGAACTTGCCCTACTCGACCTCGGAGCGCAGGTCCTTGCGGGTCGCTGCGATCACGCGGAGGTCGACCTTGATCACCTTGGTGCCGCCGACCCGGCGCAGCTCGCGCTGCTCGAGCACGCGCAGCAGCTTGGGCTG
>JBGQCL010000040.1:0-44243 GCA_041495365.1 Kofleriaceae bacterium
CTGCGAGCCCCAGCACCAGCAGCGCGACCAGCCCGCCCAGCCCCATCGAGGTCTTCGTCTTCACGACCGGCTCCGCGCCAAATATGCCATCGCGCGCCCGCAGTGCCCAGTGCGCCCCGCGGTTTGGCCGTATAGTCCGCGCCATGCCCGCCATCAACGCCGTGGTCCAGCTCGCCACCGAAGGCGACATCGCGATCCTGTCGGTCAACCATCCTCCGGTGAACGCGCTGTCGCAGCAGGTGCGCGCCGGCCTGCTCGACGGCGTCCGCCAGGCGATCGCGGATCCCGCCGTCCGGGCGATCGTGCTGATCTGCGACGGCAAGACGTTCATCGCCGGCGCCGACATCACCGAGTTCGGCAAGCCGATGCAGCCGCCGTCGCTGGTCGAGGTCCAGGACGCGATCGAGGGCTCGCCCAGGCCGGTGGTCGCGGCGATCCACGGCACGGCGCTCGGCGGCGGCCTCGAGGTCGCGCTGTGCTGCCACTACCGGGTCGCGGTGCCGTCCGCGAGGTGCGGGCTCCCCGAGGTCAACCTGGGCCTCTTGCCCGGCGCCGGCGGCACCCAGCGGCTGCCGCGGATCGTCGGCGTCGAGCAGGCGCTCGACATGGTGACCAGCGGCAAGCACGTCGACGCGCGGGCGGCGCACGCCGCCGGGCTGATCGACGAGCTGGCCCCCGAGGATGCGCTGCGCGCGGGCGCGATCGCGTTCGCCAGGAAGCTGGTCGCCGAGCAGCGGCCGCTCAAGCGGGTGCGCGATCTCGACGACAAGCTCGTCGCCGCGCGCGGCAAGCCGGAGATCTTCGACGGCTTCCGCAAGGCCAACGCCAGGAAGTTCCGCGGCTTCCTCGCGCCCGAGTACAACATCCGCGCGGTCGAGGCCGCCGTCGACCAGCCGTTCGCCGAGGGCCTGGCGATCGAGCGCAAGCTGTTCACCGAGCTGATGGCCGGCACCCAGTCGGCGGCGCAGCGCTACGTGTTCTTCGCCGAGCGCCAGGTCTGGAAGATCCCCGACGTGCCGGACAACACCCCGACGATCCCGGTGGCCAAGGTCGGCATCATCGGCGCCGGCACGATGGGCGGCGGCATCGCGATGAACTTCGTCAACCTGGGCATCCCGGTCACGATCGTCGAGACCCAGCAGGAGGCGCTCGACCGCGGCCTGGGCGTGGTGCGCAAGAACTACGAGCGCAGCACCCGGAGCGGCAAGCTGACGATGGCCGACGTCGACCAGCGCATGCGGCTGTTCACCGGGACGCTCGATCTCGGCCAGCTCGCCGACTGCGATCTCGTGATCGAGGCGGTGTTCGAGAACATGGACGTCAAGAAGGAGGTGTTCGGCAAGCTCGACCGGATCGTCAAGCCGGGCGCGATCCTCGCGACCAACACGTCCGCGCTCGACATCAACGAGATCGCGACCGCGGTCCAGCGCCCCGAGGCGGTGATCGGCCTGCACTTCTTCTCGCCGGCCAACGTGATGCGCCTGCTCGAGGTCGTGCGCGCGCGCGCGACCGCCAGGCCGGTGATCGCCACGTCGATGCTGCTCGCCCGGAAGCTGGGCAAGATCGCCGCCCTGGTCGGCGTGTGCCCCGGCTTCGTCGGCAACCGCATCCTGTACGCGCGCTCGCAGCAGGCCAACGCGATGCTGATGGAGGGCGCCATGCCGTGGGACATCGACAAGGCGATCTACGACTTCGGCCTGCCGATGGGGCCGTTCGCGATGTCCGACCTCGCCGGGCTCGACATCGGCTGGAACCCGGAGAAGACCCGCAGCTCGACGATCCGCGAGGTGCTGTGCGAGCAGAACCGCCGCGGCCAGAAGACCGGCGCGGGGTTCTACGACTACGACGAGCAGCGCAACGCGCGGCCGTCGCCGGTCACCGAGAAGATCATCCGCGAGTTCGCCGCGAAGTCGGGCGCGCCGCAGCGCACGATCTCCGAGCAGGAGATCCTGGAGCGCTGCCTGTACGCGCAGATCAACGAGGGCGCCAAGATCCTCGAGGAGAAGATCGCGATCCGGCCGTCGGACATCGACATCGTGTGGATCAACGGCTACGGCTGGCCGGTGTACCGCGGCGGGCCGATGTTCCACGCCGACACCGTCGGTCTGCCCCAGGTGGTGGCCAGGCTCGAGGAGTACGGCCCGCGGCTGGGCAAGGACTTCACGATCTCGCCGCTGCTCCGCCAGATGGCGGCCGGCGGCAAGCGGTTCCAGGACATGAAGTGACACCGGGCGCGGCCCGGCGCGTCGGTCACGGCGCGCCGGGCGCGGCGAGCACGTCGACGCCGAGGTCATCGTCGCCGCCGGTGCCGACGATCACGATCTCGGCGCCTTCCTCGTCGAGCAGCGCGGGCTCGCCGGCGACGGTCCACCGCAAGCGCCCGCCGGGGCCCCGGCCGATCCCCCGGGAGGCTTCCGCAGGGTCCGAGCTCTCGGTTCGTTCGAACAGCACGAGGTCGCTGCCGGCCTCGGGGACCCGGGCCTCGTCGGGGACATGGGGATCGAGCTCTGCGACGCGATACACCAAATGGATGTGGTCGCCGTACCAAACGAACGCATAGCAGCCCTGCCCGATCGGCCGCGCGCCCGGCTGGTAGCGGTCACCGCGGGTCTTGGTGCGGTACTCCTCGGCCTCCAGCTGATCGGCGAGCACGCGCTGCAGCGAGCCGACGCGCTCGACCCGCGCCCACAACCGCTCACCGGCCGCCGCCGGCATCCGCTTGCGGCCGACCCGCACCCGGCGGTGACGGTCGCCGGCCGTGCTCAGCACGAAGAACAGGCTCTGGACGCCGGGCGCGGTGGCCGGCCCGGCCGGCGCATCGGCCGGCTGGACGCGGGGGCGGAAGAAGAAGCTGATGTCTCCGCGCTCGAGGACATCGACCATGCCGTCACCATGGCCCGGCGCGGCACGGCGTCAACCGACGCGCCGGCCCACGACCGCGCCAACGACCGAAAGCGCGCTCACAGCCCGTGCGACACCGGCGCCGCCGGCAGCGGAACACCGCCGGGGCCCGCGGTGAAGTCGCGCGGGGAGACCGCCGGCCGCTGGCCGACGCCTGGCTTGGTCCAGTCGCAGACGCCGTCGGGGAACACCGCCTGCAGCCGCATCATCTGGGTATCGCTCAGGCCCGGATAGTCGGCCGGGTCGAATGGCTTCAGCTGGCACTTGAGGATGTTCTCGGTGACCGGGCCGCCCGCGACCTGGCGCGGCGAGTTGTGCGGCGCGAGACCGGGGTCGGCGTCGCACAGCGCCTGGTCGGTGACCTTGGTCGTGAAGCTGAGATCGGTCGACAGGTAGCAGAAGTCGAATCCAGCGGCTGGCCTGGCGGCGACGATCTTCTGCTCGATCGGCGCCTTGCTGGTGTCGGCGCGCAGCGCGGCGAGCCACTGATCCATGACCAGGAACGACGATAGCGTCAGGCCCGAAGCGGGGGCCGGCGTCAGCGAGCCCGGGAACCGCCACAGGACGTGGTTGCCATGGCCACCCGCGGCGTCGAGCCGGGCACGCAGCGAGAAGCTGCGCCAGATGTAGTGGATGCCTCGCTCGTCGAAGCCGCGCACGTCGATGATCGGCGTCTTGGCAACATGGCGGCCGTCCATCACGATGCCTGCGCGGTACGCGGTGACCAGCGCGGACGCGTCGGCGACCGAGCGCGCAGTCGTGCGGTTGACGTCGAAGTCGGCGCCGCCGATGTTCTCGTTCAGGAGCACGAACTCCGCGGGCGTGATCGCACCGGACTGCAGCGCCAAGAGTCCGTACACCACGCCGACGTTATCGCGCGTGCTCGGCCCGTGCTTGGGGTGTACCCCGTCGTCGATCGCGCCCCACACCGACACCGCGTGGTCCGGAGCGGTGCAGCGCACGCCGGTCGGGTTGTTGACCGGGTCATAGACCATCGACGCCGGCAGGCCGCAGTTGTTGATCGGGGTCGTGAGCTGGGTGATCGTCCCGTTGGCCGCGACCCGCTCGGGGAGGTACATGCCCGGCCGGGCGACGCCGATGAACGAGTTGAACCACGACTGGCAGCCGCGATTGTCGAGGTGACCGTTGATCGCGGCCTGCTTGGCTGCGTCCTGGGCAGTGAGTCCCTCGGACGCCAGCAGGTCCTTCCAGGGCTGCGACGCGTAGAACCGGACCAGCCCCTCGCAGTCGGCGACCTCGACCCCGGTGGTCTCGGAGTCGGGGTAGGTGCAGCTTGGCTGGATGCCGTCGAGCAGGCCGGGATAGATCGACGCCATGGTGAGCTGGTTGATCGACCCACCCGAGCAGCCGGCGCCCATCGCGTAGCGCAGCTCGCCGTAGGTGTCGATGATGTGCTCCTTCATCATCATCATGGTCTCGGACATGGTGACGCGGTTCGAGTTCTGGAACGAGTCGGTCATGCCGTTGACCGCGACCAGGAACCCGCGCTTGAGCGCCTCGTCCTGCGCCGCCCACACCTGGGTCGAGCGCAGCTGGAACCGCGGCTGGTTGGTCGACGGCCCGAATACGTACAGCATCTTGTGGTTCCAGGTCAGCTGCGGCGCGAGTGGGTTCCAGGTGCTGCCCTGGGTCGGGTCGAACAGCACAGCGATGTCGCCGATCCCGCGGTTCAGGGTCAGCCGCTCGACCCGCACGATATATGGAACAGTAACGCCGGTGTCGGTCGTCGTCATCGCGATGTTGGCCGGCATCGGGGCGGTGGGATCGAACGGCTGGAAGCACCCGGTCGCCGGCGGGGCCGGGCGCGCGGAGCCGCGCGGGTTGGGCGCCGGATCCGGTAAGCCAGGCGTGCACGGCGTGCTGGTCGTGCGGTAGTACAGCTTGAACTCGGTGGGCGCGTTGCACTGGGCGTCGGTCGGCGGCGACGACAGGCCGTTGTCGAACGAGCCGGGGTCGTCGGGGCCGGCCGGCAGCGCGCCGAGCGGCGTCGCGCAAACCCACGGCTTGATCTGCGGTCCGGAGAACACCGAGCCGCCGATCGGATGGTTGACGACGGTCAGCGCGGCGGCCCGCGCGTTGCCGCCGCCGAGGTGGGCCTTGATCACGGTCGGCCCGGCGGGGAGCCCGGTGATCACGCCGAGCGTGCGGCCGTCGGGGCGGCGCGAAAACGCCGCGGACACATCGGTCCTCCCGGCCGTGACGTGGACCGTGTGGGCCGGAGGCGAGCCGTGCGGGACGACGATCTCGACCAGCACGTCTCCGCCGGAGATCAGGTCTGCGCGGTTGGACAGCGTCTTGATCTGGAGCTCGTTCTGCCTGTGGTGCTCGCCCTCGTGCTCGTCCTCGTGCTCGTCCTCGCGCTCGTCCTGGTGCTCGCCCTCGCGCGCGATCGCGGAGGCCTGCGGCGCTTCCGACGGGACCGCGACGTCGGGCTGTTCCGGGGGTGCCACCGGGCGCCCACTGTCGCCGCAGGCCGAGAGCAAGGCTCCCGCAGCGACCGCAGCTGAAAGACAGACTCGTGCCAGAAGACATCGAATCATCATCGTCCACTCCTGTTCATAAGATCGGCTTGTTCGGATCAGTGTCGTCGGCGCACGGGCTCCCCAGGCGCCGCGGCGATGGTCGGCCCGGCGAGATCAGGCGTCAATCACCATCGATTCGCGAACTGCGCATCTGACAGAATCGTGGCGAGCGCGGCGGGCCATGCTGCAATGCGTCGGCCCCGGGCGACCTCGCGCGAGTGCGCCGCGGGATCGCGCGCCCTCGCTCGGGGGGCGATGTAGGCCGGCATGCGTGGCGGGCCCGGCCGCGGCGATGCGGCGGCTTGCACGACGCCGGCGCGCCGCCGAGGCTGGTCGGCTTCCTGCAGAAGGTCCTTGGATGGCCTCGCGGGTCCCTCTCCTGAGACAGTGTCAGCCCGGCGATCTGATCGACGGACGCTACCGGATCGCGCAGAAGCTGGCGGAGGGCGGCATGGGGGTGGTGTTCCTCGCCGAACATGTGCTGATCCGGCGGCGGCTCGCGATCAAGCTGCTGCACGCCGAGTTCGCCCCGGACCGCTGGATGGTGCAGCGCTTCCTCCACGAGGCGGCGGCCGCCGGCAGCCTGGCCCATCCGCACATCGTGGAATCGACCGACATGGGGTTCACGCGAGACGGCATCCCGTACATCGTGTTCGAGTACCTGGAGGGCTGCCTGCTCACCGAGGAGATCCGCCGGCTCGGCCGGCTGTCGCTCGGGCGCACGCTGGTCATCGCGCGCCAGATCACCTCGGCGCTGCACACCGTGCACGAGGCCCAGCTCGCCCACCTCGACGTCAAGGGCGATAACGTGCTCTTGACCCAGCGCGGCAGACCGGGCGTTCACGCCAAGCTGATCGACTTTGGCATCTCGCGGTTCACCGCGACCTCGGGAGAGAAGGCCCCCCTGGGCATCCTGATGGGGACCCCGGAGTACATGGCGCCGGAGCAGGTGATCGAGCCCGAGCTGGCGGACGGCCGCGCCGACGTCTATGCGCTCGGCGTGCTGATCTACGAGATGCTGGCCGGCCGCTGCCCGTTCGAGGGCGAGGATCCGCGCTGCGTGCTGGCACGGGTCCTCCACGACGAGCCGCCGATGCTCGATCGCCCGGTGCCCCCGCTGCTCGAGCAGCTCGTGTTCGACGGCCTGCTGGTCAAGTCGCCCGAGCGGCGGCTGCAGACCATGGCGGAGATCCTGCCCGTGCTCGACGCGCTGCTCGCGGCGACGCGGCGGGACGCGGACCGGTCCGACCCGCCGGCGCGCCCGGCTGCGCTCGCCCCGCCGGCCTGGGCCGTCGAGCCCGCGATCGAGGACGCGATCGCGCGCGACAGCGCGCACGACGCCCCCGCGTAGCGCGCGACGCGCGTACGATGGCCGGCCGATGGCGGGCCCCCGGACGGCGCACCGGATGATGCGATGGATCGCCGGGCTGTCGCTCGCGCTCAACGCGGCCATCGCAGGGCTGTGGGGCATGCGGCACCTGCGCCGCCCGGCCCCGGCCCCGGCGCTGCGCGAGCGGGCGCGCATCGATCTGTTCCACGCCCTCGCGGCCGGCCCGGTGACGCACCGCGACGTCGTGATGGTCGGCGACAGCCTGACCGAGCGCGGCGAGTGGTGGGAGCTCCTCGAGCGCCCGGTCGCCAACCGCGGCGTCGCCGGCGACACCGTGGAGGCCGTGCGCGCGCGGCTCGACGACGTCGCGGCGCTGGATCCGCGGATCGTGTTCGTGCTGGTCGGGATCAACGACCTCCTGGCCGGCGCCTCGCCCGAGGCGCTGGCGGCGCGCCACGCCGGCCTGATCGCCGAGCTGCACGGGCGGCTGCCGCGCGCCCGGATCGTCGCGGAGTCGCTGCTGCCGATCCGCGACGAGCAGGTCGCGCGCGACGCCGAGCTGACCAGCGCGACGGTCCGGCGCGCCAACGAGCTGTGCCGGCGCGGCGCCGCGGCCGCGGGAGCGGACTGGCTCGACCTCCACGCCCGGCTCGCCGATCCGGATGGCGAGCTCGACCCGCGGTACTCGAGCGACGGCCTGCACCTGTCGGGCGCCGGATACCGCGCCTGGGCCGCGGCCGTCCCGCCCTACCTGCCGTGACCGCATCCGCCGCGTGCAGGTCGGCGGTCCGCTGCATCGCGCCGGTCCGGGCGTTGCGTTAGCCTGCGGGCCATGACCTCGTGCCCCCGCCGGGTTCTCCCGATCTCGATCCTCGCCGGTGTCGCGCTCGCCGCCGGCGCCGGCTGCGCGGAGCCGAGGAAGCCGGCGCCCGCGCCGATCCAGGCCGAGGCGCCGGCCGCGCGCCCCGCCGAGCCACCCGCGGCCGCGCCGGAACCGGCCAGCCCGCCGCCCGCCGCGCCCGCGCCGCCGCGTGACCTCGCGTCGGCGACTCCCGACAACCCGCTGCGGCCGTCGGCGACCACCGGGCCGGCGGTCCGCGACGACATCGGCAGGCGCACCGACCACGGGCTGCCCCGGCTGGACGCGCTGAAGCTGCCGCCCGGGTTCTCGATCGAGCTGTACTCCGCCGACGTACCGAACGCGCGGTCGCTCGCGCTCGGCGCGCCCGGCATCGTCTACGTCAGCACGCGCAGCGACAACCGGGTGTATGCGGTGGTCGACAAGAACCGCGACCACAAGCCCGAGAAGGTCTACACCGTCGCGCAGGGCCTCGACGTGCCCAACGGCATCGCCTATCGCGACGGCAACCTCTACATCGCGCAGATCGGCCGGCTGCTCCGGCTCGACGCGATCGACACCCACCTCGCCAATCCGCCCAGGCCGGTCGTGCTCAACGATGCGTTCCCCAGGCTCGAGCACCACGGCTGGCGCTACATCAAGTTCGGCCCCGACGGCTGGCTCTACATGCCGATCGGCGCGCCGTGCAACATCTGCCTGCGCGACGAGCCGATCTTCGGGACCATCATGCGCATGCACCCCGACGGCACCGGGATGGAGGTGTTCGCGAGCGGCGTGCGCAACTCGGTCGGGTTCGACTGGCACCCGGTGACCCACGAGCTGTGGTTCACCGACAACGGCCGCGACGAGCTCGGCAACGAGTTTCCGCCCGACGAGCTCGACCGCGCGCCGCGCGCCGGGATGCACTTCGGCTTCCCGTACTGCCACGCCGGCGTGATCGCCGATCCGGAGTTCAAGGACCGCGCGTGCACCGAGTTCGAGCCGCCGGTGCAGAGGCTCGGCCCCCACGTCGCCGCGCTCGGCATGCGGTTCTACACCGGCAAGATGTTCCCGCCCGAGTACCGCAACGCGATCCTGATCGCCGAGCACGGCTCGTGGAACCGCCAGCGCAAGTTCGGGTACCGCATCATGGTGGTCAAGCTCGACGGCAACAAGGCCGTGTCGTACGAGCCGTTCATCACCGGGTGGCTCGACGAGCAGACCGACCAGGCGTGGGGCCGGCCGGCCGACCTCGAGATCCTCGACGACGGATCGCTGCTGATCAGCGACGACTACAAGGGCGTGCTGTACCGCGTGACCTACCACAAGTAACCCGCCGCAATCCGGGCTCGGGCTCGAAGCCGGAGCCGTCCGAACAATCCGTTCCATCGGCGACCCCTCAAAAATCCGGCGATTGAATGTCCGCGATGTCCGTGCGAGCGTCGGCGGCGATTCGACCAGACACGGAGGACAAGATGGAGACCGATCGGAGAGATTTCCTCAAGGTAGCCGGGACGGCAGGTGCCATCGCCGCGGCCGGCGCCACGATGGGCGGCTCGGGGAGCGCGTCGGCCGCGCCGGCTCGCTCGGGCCCCAAGGGCATGGCGCGCGGCCTCACCCTCTTGACGATGCGCCAGGGCAACGAGTACCGGCTCGGCGTCAAGACCGATCGCGGCATCCTCGACGTCAAGGCCGCCGCCGGGCTGCTCCACCTGCCGGCGCCGGCGACGATGGACGATCTGCTGCAGAACGAGGACGGCCCCAACCTCAACGCGCTGGTCGACGCCGCGCTCAAGGCGGGCTCGGCCAAGAAGGCGTTCCTCCAGGAGGATGCGATCGAGCACGGGCCGGTGGTCACCCGTCCGGAGAAGATCGTGTGTATCGGACTGAACTACAAGCGGCACGCCAAGGAGGTCAATCAGCCCATCCCCAAGCAGCCGATCCTGTTCAACAAGTTCAACAACTCGCTGAATACCCACAAGGGCAGGATCAAGCTGCCGGTCGAGGTCGCGACCAAGTTCGACTACGAGACCGAGCTGGTGATCGTGATCGGCAAGGAGGCCAGGAACGTCAGCGAGGCCGACGCCGCCGGCCACATCGCCGGGTTCGCGACCGGCAACGACTTCAGCGCGCGCGACCTCCAGCTCGAGACCGGCGGACAGTGGATGATCGGCAAGACCGTGGATCAGTTCGGGCCGCTCGGGCCCCACCTGGTGACCGCGGACCAGGTCGACGGCGACAACCTCAAGCTCGAGACCTGGGTCAACGGCGAGCTGCGCCAGAACTCGAACACCAACGACATGGTGTTCAACACGCGCTACCTCGTCAGCTACATCTCGCGCCACCTGACGCTGCGCCCCGGCGACATCATCTACACCGGCACCCCCGAGGGCGTGATCCAGGGCAAACCCGCCGACAAGCGGGTCTGGCTCAAGGCCGGCGACAAGATCGTGTCGAGCCTGGAGAAGCTCGGCAAGCTCGAGTTCGAGCTGGTGTGAAGCGGGTGTAGACTGGGCGGGTGCGCGCTCGCCCGCTCCTGCTCGCCCTCGTCCTGCCCATCGCGGCGGCCGCCTGCGGGTCGGTCAAGTCATCTGCGACCGATGCCAGCCCCGCCGGCGATGCCCCGGCCCCCGATGCCCCGGCGCCCGATGCCGCGACGTGCCCGACTAGGCTACTCACCGGAGGCACCGACGTCGCCTCACAGGGCTGGTCGGTCGTGATGCAGCCGCCGGCGATGCTGACCTACGGCATGGACTTCGTGAGGCTGCAGACCACGACCAGCACCAACGCGACAATCAGCGGCCAGCTGCTGCTCAACTACCCCGGCGCGGTGGAGAGCGGCAAGCCGTTCAAGATCCAGGTCGTGATGCTGGTCGAAGCGGTGAACCCGCATAACCAGTTCGACGCGGGTGCGGCGATCCTCGGCTCGTTCGTCCCCGCGTTCGGCACCCCCGCGGAGCGCAGCCAGATGATCTATCTCGACGCCGCCAAGATCGGCTGGGCCGACGACACGCAGTCGTTCGCGGTCGCGGTCACCAACAACGCGTACCACACCTACGAGCTGGCGGTCGATGCCGGTGGCGACGCGACGGTCAGCGTCGACGGCACCCAGGCGTTGACCCGCAACGGCTTCACGACCAACGGCGCGATCGCGGTCGGTGACCAGACCAACGACGCCAACGTCGACAGCACGCTGCGCATCCGCTCGGTGACCAGGCTCTGCTTGTGACCGCGGCTAGGGATGCAGCACGATCGACGGCGAGGTGCCGGCGCGGCCGCGCAGCTCGGCGAGCACCTCACCCGGCAGCGGGAACCAGCGCAGCTCCTCGAAGTCCTGCGTCATCGGCCGCTCGGCGAGCTCGAGCCCGGCGTACTCGGCGTGGGTCGCGGCGATGATCCGGCGCGCGTCGTCGAGGTAGCCCGGCAACGCGGCCTCGGGCTCGGTGGCGTGGCGCGACCGGAACTCCAGCCGTCCGCAGCGGTACGACACGTCGGTCAGCCGGCGGACGTCGTGGCCGCGGCGCGAGCGGTGGCGCCACTCCCCGGAGTCCGGATCGAAGTCGTAGTGCGGCAGCAGCCGCCAGCCGTCGTTGGCGACGATGTGGATCGCGTCGACCAGGTACGAGAACTCGGTCTCCGACAGGAAGTAGTTGAAGTTGACGCGGACCCAGCCCGGCTTGATGCCCTCGCAGCCGCGCACGATCTCGCGCTCGAACTCCTTGCTGGTGTCGAGATCGATGCCGAGCAGCCGGTGGCCGTACGGTCCGGCGCACGAGCAGCCGCCGCGCGCCTGGATCCCGAACAGGTCGTTGAGCAGCGTGACCACGAAGTTGTGATGGAGGTACGCGGTGCGGTGGCGGACCACGAACGACACGATCGACAGCCGGAACGCGTGGCAGTTGCCGAGCACAGTGAGGTTGGGGTTGGTCGACCAGCTCGCGATCGCGCGCTGCAGCAGCTCGAGCTCGCGCTCGCGGTTCGTCTCGGCGCCGACCGCCTCCTTGAGCTGGAACACCAGCCCGGCGCGGACCGACTCGATGATCGCCGGCGTGCCGCCCTCCTCGCGGTGCACCGGATCGGTGAGGTAGCGGTGCTCGGCCTCGTTGACGTACGCCACCGTGCCGCCGCCGGGACACGCCGGGACGGTGTTGCGCAGCAGGTGGCGCTTGGCGATCAGCACGCCCGGGGTGCCCGGGCCGCCGATGAACTTGTGCGGCGAGATGAACACCGCGTCCTTGGCGGCACCGTCGCCGGCCGCGTCGCCGCCGTTCATCTCGATCGCGACGTACGGCCCGGCGGCCGCGTAGTCCCAGAACGAGTACGCGCCGTGGCGGTGCAGCAGCGCCGCGATCTCCCGGGTGTCGCTCGCGATCCCGGTGACGTTCGACGCCGCCGAGAAGCTGCCGATCTTGAGCGGCCGGTCGGCGTGGCGCGCCAGCTCGCGCGCGAGGTGCTCGAGATCGATGTGGCCGTCGACGTCCTCGCGGATCACGCAGACCTCGGCGATCGACTCGCGCCACGGCAGCTCGTTGGAGTGGTGCTCGAACGGGCCGATGAACACGATCGGCCGCTCGTCGCGCGGGATGTTTTGCGACAGGCCGTAGCGGATGTCGAGATCGCGCGGGATCCGCAGGTTGAGGATGTCGATCAGCTTGTTGATCGCGCCGGTCGCTCCCGAGCCGGTGAAGATCACCAGATCGTCGGCGCCGCCGCCGACCGCGCGGTGGATGATCGCCCGGGCGTCCTCGCGGAACGCCGTGGTCTGCCGCCCGGTGCCCGAGCTCTCGGTGTGCGTGTTGGCGTAGAGCGGCATCACCTCGTCGCGCAGGAAGTCCTCGATGAACTCGAGCGAGCGCCCCGACGCGGTGTAATCCGCATACGTCACGCGGCGGCTGCCGTACGGGCCGTCGAGCACGTGATCCGCGCCGATGATCGCGCCGCGGATGGTCTCGATCAGGCGTGCGCTGGCGGCGTTCATTCAGTGAATCTATCACCTCCGCGGCGGCGTTCCCTGCGACATGTGCGGCGGGCTCGTCGAGGAACTACCACGCGGTGTCGCTGGGCGCGCAGTGCATCCAGGTGAGCGCCCAGCCGCTGATCAACCGGGCGCAGCGGTCCACGGCCCGGTCGCCCGCTCGCGCAGTTCGTCCGTCATGGTGGATGGATCGATGGAAAGCATCGGATCACGCCGGTGCAGCGTGTTGCCGGCGGATCCGCCTGCTATGGCAACGGCGAGGCGCCGCGCCAGCAGCAGGCGGCGGTGCTGGCACCATGCATCCCGAGACCCTCGCCCCGGAGCGCACGGTCACGGGATGCGGCCGAAGCCGTCGACCTGGGTCAGGTAGCGCGTCGTCCGCTGGACCTGACCCCCGCTGGTGTTACCCTCGATCGCCGAGAATCGCCCATCGCCGAGATACTTCTCGACGATGCCGATGTGGTCGGGTTCTCCTCCGTCCCAGTTGTAGATCGCGATATCTCCGGGGAGCGGCGGAACGCGGCCGAGCCAGCTCCCGATCGTCCGCATCCATGCCTCGGTGGTGGGCACGTACGCGCAGCCCTTGGGGTACACGCCCTCGGCGCGGCCGGCGAAGCCCTCGCAGAGCGTGTAGCCGGCTCCGACGTGGAAGCAGTAGCTCACGAAGATGTTGCACCACGCGACGCCGTTGACGCCGAACCATTCCCCGAACATCGTGCGGTTCGAATCGGGAGGATCTTCCTTCACGCCGATGTGCTTGATCGCCTCGGCGAGCGCCCGGATTCCCCTGTCGCTCGGGGTGTTGTGCGTTTCGGCAGCCTTCGCGAGCTCGAGCGCGTTGCTGGTCAGCGGCCCGATCCATCCATCCTGGCCGAGCTTGTGGTCGCGCTGGAACGCGCGCACGGCGCCCGCGGTGGCCGGGCCATACTTGCCGTCGATCTCTCCCGGCGAGTATCCGAGCGCTTCGAGCTTGGACTGAACATCGACCACGTCTTGCCCATTCATCATGGGGCTTGTCAGGTGAAGTTCGCGATTCATCGTCATCTCCCAGGTGTTGAGTCAAACCGCATGGCGAGGTTGGCAAGCGTGCCGGCGCCGAAGCCAAGGACCCGTCGCCGACCTGCGCCTGCAAGCCGTATCCGGCGCCGGCCCGAAACAGACCGCTGAATCGCACGAAAGCTCGCCGACCCCAATTCGAACGACGGATCTCGGTTGACGACCACCGTGCAGGCACCTCCGCTGCTTCGTGCCCCGAGTCAGGATACAAGAAGCGCAGCCCGTAACCAGGCCGCAGCGCGTCCAATGCTCGGCGCGGCGGGTCTCGATCGCCAGCCATGATGCACTGCACCATGATGTTCGGTGCGGTGCTGGACGATTCCACGCTTGGTCGTGTCCTCGGGAGCGACACGCAGGCACCGACGTTGATGTAGATCCCATCCGGACTACGTGGAAGTCCGCGGACGCGTCGAACCCGGTCGCACCATCGTCCTTGTTCGCGATCGACGGACGGACGTGAGCAGGTCGCTGTCCTGTAGCGCATGCCGTGAGTGACAGCAGCGCGAGGGCGCCAAATTCGTCGTCACCGCTGGCTGCACTGGTAACGCAGCGACCATGACTCCGGCGGCCGACCTTCCAGCCTGGCTAGAAGAATGATTGCGATGAACTCATAACGAGGATTGGGAATTGCGCAAACTATGCGCCCTGAGGGAGTTGCTCGGCGAAGCATCGGTGATCTACGAGAGACCGGGTGATCACGTGGATCTTGAGTGCCGAGGAGCCTACGCATGAGCAGGTCGCTCGACCACGCGGCCAAACTTCGGGAGTGAACTTTTGCTTTTGGGTGGCACCACCTTTCGCCATGGCCGGATTACTCCGGAACGATCAGTTGCTGCACCGGAAAGCTTTCTCACTTGTCAACGGTATGTCCGATATGGTTCAACAGGTACGAGCGAGCGGGTGGGGACCCGACGCCAGGAGGGTGGGGCGTATGTGAGTGGAACACGAACCACGGAGGCTTCGAGCAGCAGCTCCATGGCCCGTGCTACGGAAAGCCGATTGGGAGCGACCAGGCTTCCCGAGTTGGTCGTCACGTCCAGACCTCGTGCGCCAAATCGATTCGCCTGCTCGTCCTGCTCGTATCGGGAGCACATTGCTGCATCCCGAAAACATCAAGGAAGCTTCGCTCGTCGGAGAGGCGCTATCTGCTGACTTTGATTTGATATACATGCCGGTTCTATCCTGGGCAGCCGCCCAGGACGTGCCATAGCGATGGCTGGCTCACAGAGCCGCAAAGGAGAGCTCCGTGCCCGAGTTCCTTCATCCCGGAGTCTATGTTCTAGAGGAGCCGAGCGGCGCCAAGCCGATCGAGGCGGCCAGTACATCGACAGCTGCGTTCGTCGGTACGTTGCCGCGCGGGAGGCCAAACCGTCCGACGTTTGTGACCAGCTGGACACAGTTCGAGCGAACGTTCGGCGGGCTGAAGAAGGGCTACGACATGCCGCTCGGCGTGTACCAGTTCTTCAAGAACGGCGGCGTGCGAACCTACATCGTGCGCGTCCTCAGGGAAAAGCCACGCGAACCGGACAAGAAGGTCGCGACGGCGGCCCAAGGAACGGTGACGCCCGATCTGATGGGGGCGGTGACGATCAAGGCAGCTGGTGGCGGATTGTGGGGGAACAATCTCAAGGTCAGCGTCCGGGTCAACGCCTACAGCCACAACGCACCCACCAAGGAGATCAAGGACGGCGAGTACCCCGACGACGACAAGCGTCCGTACCTGTATGACTGGGTGGTCGCGATGAAGGACGCGAGCGGCAAGTTCCAGGAGGTCGAGCGGTTCGCAGGGCTCGGCGGCAGCGAGGACGGCGACAAGTTCTACGCCACCCTCATCAATCGAGACTCCCAGTACATCACGATCGAGCCGATCGACGGCAAATTCCCCGAGGCGTCGACCAATCGCAAGCCGGATGGCTTGACCAAGGCCGCGGACACGCCGGGCACCTGGAAGGTGGCGCAGCCCCCGGTAGTGGTGCCCCCGGTAGTGGTGCCCCCCGCGGTGCAGCCCCCGGCGGTGGAGGCCGCCAAAGACCGGCTCGACGGCGGCAGCGACGGCCCCGACCAGCTCGACGACACGGACTACGACAACTCGCTCAGCACGCTCGATCGCATCGACGACATCAGCATCCTCGTCATGCCCGGCGTCTCCAAAGAAGTCGCCATGAAAGGCGCGAGCTACGTCGAGCGCCGGCAACTCGGCGACGTGATCTATGTGGTCGATTCCGAAACACCGAAACAGGGGGAGAGCGCCGACAGCCAGATCGAGAACGTCAAGCAGCTGGTCAAGGACTTCAGCCCCAAGAGCTCGTATGCCGCCCTGTACTTCCCGTGGGTCGAGATCCCCGACCCCTACTCGTCCATCGTGGGCGCCAAGCGACTCGTGCCGCCGTCGGGCATGGTCGCGGGGCTCTACGCCCGCACCGACAACACGCGCGGCGTGTGGAAGGCGCCCGCGGGAACCGAGGCCTCGCTGCTCGGCGCCGTGGGTCTCGCCGCGCAGGTGAACGACGGCGATCAGGATGCGCTCAACCCGATCGGCGTGAACTGCATCCGCCAGTTCCCGAGCTCCGGGATCGTGGTGTGGGGCTCGCGCACGCTGTCCACGCAGTCGAACCCCGAGTATCGCTACGTTCCGGTTCGCCGCACCGCGAGCTTCCTCAAGACATCGCTCTACCGCGGGACGCAATGGGTGGTGTTCGAGCCGAACGACGAGCCGCTCTGGTCCTCGATCCGGTTCAACCTCAACGCGTTCATGACGACCTTGTTCCGCTCCGGAGCGTTTCAAGGAGGGAAGCCCTCGGAGGCATTCCTCGTCAAGTGCGACCCGGACAACAACATCCAGGCGACGATCGATGCCGGACAGGTCCACATCCTGGTGGCGTTCGCGCCGCTCAAGCCTGCGGAATTCGTCATCATTCACATTCAACAGCTCCGCAAGGAGTAGCGCTGGCGACCGGGAGATACGCTCATGGCATTCACGGCAACGGTCCTCAACTATGACCCATACCGCAAGTTCAAGTTCCTGATCTCCTGGGACGGCGGCTACGTCGCCGCCGTCTCGAAGATCAGCGCATTGACCAAGCATGTGGATCCGGTCGACTGGCGCACCGGCGGTGACCCGAACAACACCGCCAAGGTCCCGGGCTTGACGAAGTACGAGCCCATCACGCTGGAGCGCGGCCTGTCGGCCGACAAGCGCTTCACGGACTGGATGAACCTGGTCAACACCTACCAGGCGGCCGGCGGCACCGCGCACCCGGCCGAGAGCAATCACAAGTTCCGAAAGGATCTGAAGATCGAGGTGTACAACCTCCCGAACGACCTCGTGATGACCATCGCGGTCTACAAGTCCTGGCCGTCCAAGCTCACGGTCGCAGACTTCGACGCCAAGGCCAACGAGCTCGCCATCGAGGTGCTGGAGCTCCAGCACGAGGGCTGGGACATCATCCAGCGCCTCGAGACGCCCGCACAAGAGCGGTAGGCGTGCCGGGATCCGACTGCACGCTCGAGGTCGTCCTGCCGTTCGGCCTGTCCGACGGACGAGGCCGGCGCGCGCACAGCGCCACCCTGGTGCCAATCAACGGGCATGGCGAGATGCACGGCGCCGAGGAGTCCAATCCGTTCCGGGCCGCATTGCACCTCCTGGAGTCGAGCCTGGAGCGGCTGGGCCGATTTCGGGCCGAGAACATCGATCCAGGTGTCCTCGGCGGCCTGCTTCCCGTGGATCGAGACTGGCTGCTCGTCCAGCTCAATCGCCTGGTCTTCGGAGACATGCGCTACCAGACCGTGACGTGTCCCGCGGAGAGCTGCGGGAAGCGGGTCGATATCTGCCTCGATCTATCCACGGTAACCCCACCCGCAGTTCCGGCCGAGGCGATCGGGCGTCTGGCGCTGCCCGATGGGCGTGAAATGGAGTACCGGTTACCCACCGCGAGCGACCAGATCGGCTTGCACGGACTGCCGCCCTCCGAGCTGGAGGCTGCCTTTCTCGAGCGGTGTACGCGGCCGGGCGGCGAGCGGACGCTCGGCCCGGACGAAGTCATGACGCTGCCGGCGGATGTCCGTGCGGCGATCGTACGCGAGATCCTCAGCATGTCTCCTGAGCTCGACATGACGCTCGATCTGGAATGCGTCGAGTGCAAGGCACCGTTCCGGTTCGTCTATGACCCGGTGCGCTCCCTCCTCGGCGAGCTGCAGGCCTCGCGCCTGGAGCTGCTCAGGGAAGTGCACTATCTGGCGCTCCATTATCACTGGAGCCAGGCCGAGATCCTCGGGCTTTCCCGCAACCTGCGGCGCGAGTACCTCGGCCTCATCGAGGCCGATCTCGAGCAGCGCCAGCGAGCGCTCGGATGACCGCGCTGCTCTTGCGTCTCGCTCCAGGGGCCGCGGCATGGCGGAGGGTGGTCGTGTGCGAGCCCGATCCCGACCGGCTCGCAGCGGCCGAGGACGAGGTGAGAGACTGGCTCGAGGGGGGAGCCGCCCCGGTGCTGGTCTTGCTCGAATCAACGCGCCTCGGGGCGCCTCATGCGCTGGTGATCGGCCCCCACGATGAGCCGATCTGGGTACCTGTAACCGCGCTGGTCCAGTGCGATGGTGGCGCGCAGGCAATGCTGGTCGCGCCGGTGGACGCGTTCGGCTCACGCGTCGAACTCCACTGGCTGCCGTGGCGGGTCCCCGCAGATGGCGACGCCTGGTGGATCCAGATCGGCATCGACGAGGACCACGTCCTGTTCCGGCGCTGGGATCCGGAGGCGAGCGCGGCCGACGGGCCGTTGCTTCGTGCCTTGGCGCTGGACGTGATCGACCGGCGCGGGGCACCGCCGTCCACCGAAGCCTCGGACTCGGCTGGCGGTGATGTGCGGCGTATCCAGCTGGCAGGCGTCGAGCCGTCGAGCGCCGCCTTGATCGCGCGGTTCCTGCGGCAAGGAAGCGCGACCGAGATTCCGCAGGCGCTGCCATCGCGCTCGGTCGTGGATGAGCTATCTCCAGGGCCGGACATCGATGCCATCGTCGAGGGAACGACTCCGGAGCCCGGGACAGCGACTCCGCTGTTGGAGGCCTGCGGGCCCGCCGGCCCGTCGGCGCGCGGGGATCCCTCACCGCTCCCGGTCGCCGTGCCGCCTGTCGTGGACCGGAACACCGGGCCCGTGTCGACCCACCTCGGCCAGAGCGGTGCGCAGCTGCCCGCGGCAGCGCAGAACATGACGGCGCCGCAGGGCGCTGTCATGGCCAGGGACCGCGTCGCCGGGTCCGAGATTGCGACCGCGGCGCCGCTGCGACCGAGCGCGGCAGAGCCATCGCGCGCAGCGCCGCTTTCGAGCACGGTGCAGGCACCGCGTGCGGCGCAACCGCCGGACGTGGCGCAGCGACCGAGCGCGGCAGAGCCATCGAGCGCAGCGCCGCTTTCGAGCACGGTGCAGGCACCGCGTGCAGCGCAACCGCCGGACGTAGCGCAGCAGCCGACCGCAGAGGCATCGAGTGCAGCGCGGGTGTCAGCCATGGTGCCGACATCGCACGCGGCGCAGCCGCCGGACATCGCGAAGCGGCCAGACGTGGCGCAGCGATCGAGCGCAGCAGAGCCATCGAGCGCAGCGCAGGTCTTCGCGGTGCCGACATCGCACGCGGCGCGGCCGCCGGACATCGCGCGGCGGGCGGGCACGGCAGAGCCATCGCGCACAGCGCAGCCCCCGGACGTGGCGCAGCCATTGGACGTGGCGCAGCGATCCAGCGCGGCAGAGGTATCGCGCGCAGCACGGCCTTCGCGCACGGTGCGGGCATCGCATGCGGCGCAGCCGCCGGACATCGCGCAGGGGTCGGGCTCGGCAGAGCCAGCGCGTGCGGCGCAGCTCCCGGACGTAACGCAGCCATCGCGTGCGCCGCAGCCTTCGAACGTGGCAACGCTCGCGGCGCAGCCATCGAACGTGGCGCGGCCGTCCAGCGCAGCAGAGGCATCGCGCGCGGCGCGATCTTCACGCGACGCTCACGCACCGAGTGCCGCACACCGATCGGATACGGGCGAGACATCGAGCGCCACGCCGAAGCCGGGCATCGTGCCACCATCGCACGCGGCACGTCGATCGGACGCGATCCAGTCATCGCCCGCGACGCGCCTCCCCGAGGCGGTGCAGCGATCGGACGCGACGCAGCGACCGGACGCGGCGCCTGCGACTCCGGCGCCCTCGGTCCCTGCCGCTCGCGCCATACCGGGGTCGGTCGCATGGCAGCGCGCGCAACCGGCGCCTCGCGTCGCCGAGCGCTCGGCTCTCCAGGTCGCGCCACCGCGCCTCCCCGATCTCTCGGGGTCCGCCGCGGAGGTGCGTGAAACGCCATCTGCGTCCGAGCGGAGCGCAGCGGCTCCAAGGAGCACCACGCCTCCCGGCGGCACCGCTCCTCCACCGACGGTCGCCAACGAGGCGTCCGCGATGCAGAATGCTGTCCGAGGGCACGCGGCCGCCGTGGCAGCCCCCGCGACGTCCACCCCCGGGCCCGCACCGGTCGCGTCGGCGGTGCCCGCGGTGTCGAGTCCGGCTGTTGCGTCCGCGGCCTCACCGGCCTCCACCGCTGCTCCGTCATCGCCAGGAGCCACCACTCCCAACGCGCCGGCCCGGGCGACCGCCGCGCGCGCCGTCCCGGGAGCGGGCGCACCGCGGCTTGTCGAGCGTGCGGGAGAGCTCGCGGCAAGGCCCCGGCCGGATCTGGTGGAACGCGGTGATCCGGCGCTCCAGCGACCCGACGTGCAACCCGTCGCGGTCGAGCGCGTGACTACCGGAGTCGAACGGCCGATCGACGAACGGGTTCCGGCAAGCGTGGTCCCGTCCGGGCGCGGGTTCGCCGAGGCCGAGCCCGCCGCGGCGCGCCTCGCGGAGGTCGTGCACCCACCGAACGTCGCTCTCGGCGCCGACGCCAGACTGCTTGCGATCGTGCACCCCCACGAGCATGCGGCGACATCGGAGCCCGGGCCGGAGCGATCCCCCGTGGGGTCGGCGCGAGCAGGTGTCGTGATCGCTGCCGGTTTGCAGCCAGAACCGGAGGACACCGCGCCGGCGGCGAAAGCCACGGACAGCCCTGCCGGGCCACTGCCGGTCCCGCGATCGCACTCCGGCTCCTGGATGGCGCCTCTGCCGGCGGTGCTCTCGAGCCGTGCGGAGTCGGCCTCGGCGATCGATGCGCGTGCGTCCCTGCCGCGCTCGACCGCGTTGGCCGTCAACGTTCCGACCGAGCCGCTCCCGCAAGGCCCCGCGCCGCGGGAGCCGTCGGTGCCGGGAGGTCTGCTGGCGCCCATGGCACCACCCGCGTCGCGAACGCCCGAGCCGCGATCGGGCGCGCCGCTCGAGATGAGCACGACCGCGGCTCCGACCGTCCTGTCGGGCTTCGCGCGGCCGGCGCGCTCGCTGGCCGCGATCTTCGCGCCGCATCTGGCCGTACTGGAGGCCGCCCCTCGCATCGCCAGCGCGGTTGTCCCGCGCTCGGCGGCGTGGCTGGAGCATGGATCGAGCGCGGGGTCGCCGCCGCTTTCATCGCATGCGGTGCATCGGATCCCCCCACCTCGTCGGTCCCCCGTCCTCACGCGCCCGACCGCACGTCCGAGCATCGTGCGCGCGATCGAGATCGGCGAGATCGTCGTCGAGCTGGGAGCGCCCGAGCGGCGAGGACAGCCGGAGCCGCCCCGGCAGCCTGCGGCCGGCTCGCTCATCGCCGCGATCCCGTCGCATCGATCGGCAAGGAGTCGGCTATGAGCCACGCGCCGACGGCCATCGACGCCAGCGTGGTCATCGACCGCGTCCGCGTGCGGGTGACGCCGCGCGAGGTCGAACCGCCGCAGGTGAGCGAACGAGTGCGGCCCGCGCGGCCGCACGCCGCGGACCACCGGCTCGTGGTCCACGAGCTCCGCATCGACACGGAAGCCCCGCTCGGTGAGCTCGAGGCCCGGCGGCTCGGTGAGCGCGTCACGGATGCGCTGGGAGAGCAGCTCACGGCGTTGCAGGCGCGGCGCGTCGACGCCATCTGCGCCGGGCGCTCGCGCGGCGGCAGGATCCAGGTCCGCGCTCTCCGGGCCGTCCTGCGCGGCGCCGACACCGGGCAGCCGGATGTCCACGCCATCGCCCTGGCGCTCGCCGCTGCCGTGGAACGGAGCATGACATCATGAGCGATCCGAACCCGAGTCCGGCCCTTCATCCGCAGCCGCCCGATCCGGTCCTCCACGTCCAGGTCACGCCCGGCCTCATCGAGTACGTCGACAACCAGGGCACGGCGCAGAAGTTCTACTTCCAGTGCAACCCCGCATCGCTGAGCCGCTCGCGCACCATCAACCGGACGGATTCCCAGGCGACGAACCAGGCGGCGGGCACCAAGACGGCTCGCGGCGAAGCCGGGCGCAAGTACACGCTAAAGGCCAATGCATGGCGGCTCGACACGATCGAGCTCTGGTTCGACGCCTCGATGCCGCACTGGGTGACCGGCAAGCGCAGCGAGGACGGCGGCCTCGACGCCGTCCAGAAGAGCCTCAAGCATCTCGAGGCGATCTCCGAGCCCGGACCGGTGCCGTCGGAGAACGAATCCCAGACCGGCGCGCCGCCGCTGCCCAGCCCGCCGCTCATCACGCTCACGCTGGGCACCCGGACCTGGCAAGGGCACGTCAGCTCGCTGTCGATCGTCGAGCAGGACTTCACGCCCGATCTCGTGCCGAGGCGGGTCAAGGTGACGCTGGGGATCGAGCCCGTCGTGACCGAGGCGCAGCTCGAGCGGGGCAAGCTGGGAGCCAAGAAATGATTTCCCGCAACAGCCGCTACAGCCGTGACGGCGCGTACGCTTCGAGGGATCCGGGCCGCGCCGATCAGCCCATCGTGGGCCTTGCGCTGCACGAGGCCGGCGACCTGACCTCGCAGCGCGAGCATCGCGTGGTCGTGGGCGAACGCCTCGATCAGCTCGCACAGCGCTACTACGGCGATCCGCTCAAGTACTGGCTGATCTGCGACGCGAACGACACCGTCTTTCCCGAGGACCTCATGGTGCCGGGAAAGGTATTGCGCATCCCGAGGAACCGGCTCTGACGATGACCGATGTCCGCCACTGCGTGATCCGCGTCGACGGCGCCAGCCAGGACGCGCTGTACGACGACCTGATCGCCGTGGAGGTCAGCGAGCGGGTCGGCGAGCCATCGTCGTTCGCGCTGCAGATCGCCCTCCACAAGCTCCCGAACGGAGGCTGGAGCCGCGTCGACGAGACGACGTTCGCGGACGGCGGCTTCGCCCCCTGGCAGCGCATCACGATCAGCTCCAGCTACGACGACCAGCCCGACGTGCTGCTCGACGGCTACGTGGCGGGCGTCGCTCCGCGGTTCGCGCCGGTGGAGGCCGACAGCTACTTGCTCGTGTGGGGTCACGACGCAAGCTACGCGATGGATGTCGAGGAGAAGGTGAAGGCCTGGCCCGACAAGAAGTACAGCGACATCGCGAAGGAGCTCTTCCAGTCCAACGGGCTCGCGGAGGGCGAGGTGGCCGACACCCAGGTGCCGCACGATCAGAACAAGGACCTCTTGATCCAGCGAGGCACCGACTGGCAGTTTCTCCGGTACCTCGCCCGGCGGGTCGGCTTCGACGTGTTCGTCCGCGGCGGCCAGGGGTACTTCCGGCCGCCGGATCCGTCGCGCTCGCCGCAGAAGGATCTCGCCGTCCACATGGGGCAGCTGCTCACCAACGTGATCTGGTTCGAGCCGCGCGTGGTGGGTGACCTGCCGACCCAGATCACCCGGATGCGTGCCAACGCAGTGACCAAGAAGGTGGAGACGGTCACCGTGACCGACTCGCCGCTGAAGCCGCTCGGCAAGCGCAACGGCGACGCGCTGCGAGGCGGCCGGAAGATCCCCGCGCAGCCGATCGCGCTCGGCGCGCCCGAGCCGGTGGTGAGCGACCAGGCCCTGGAAGCCCTCGCCACCGGAGTCCGGCGCCACAACGACTGGATCGTGACCGGCGAGGGCGAGATCGATGGGATGCTGTACGGCCGCGCGCTGCGCGCCGACGGCATGGTGCTCATCAAGGGCGCCGGCAAGGCGTTCTCGGGCCGGTACTACGTGAGCGAGGTGACCCACCGGCTCACGTCGGAGGGCTACACGCAGCGCTTCAAGGTGATGCGCAACGCGCTCGACGTCCAGGGCGATGAGCCGTTCCAGGGCCTCGAAGCCAAGCCGGCGGATCCGGCGGGGGCCGACGAGCGCGTCAAGGTGGAGGACAACGGACCGGAGGTGGCGGCGTGAGCCAGAACCCATACGACCGCGAGCTCCTCGAGCGGCTGATCGAGCGGGTCGAGCACCGCTACTACGGCAAGTACCAGGGCTTCGTGGTGGACATCGCCGATCCGCAGAAGCGCGGGCGGCTGCGCGCGAAGGTGCCCGAGGTGCTGGGCGATGTGGTGAGCGGATGGGCGGAGGCGTGCTTCCCGTACGGCGGCGGCCCGAACTTCGGGACGTTCTCGCTGCCGCCGGTGACCAGGGACGGCGATGCCTACACGACCGGCGTGTGGATCGAGTTCCGCGGCGGGGACCCCCAGCACCCGATCTGGGTCGGCACGTTCTTCGGGGCGCCCAACGACAAGCCCGAGGCGCCCGGCGACCTCGACAGCGACACGCCCAGCGTCGACGTGCACGTCGCGCGCACGTTCGCCGGCCACTCGATCGTCGCGGTCGACACCCCGCAGCAGGAGCGCTTCGAACTCCGGGACGCAAGCAACCAGAAGCTCACGTTCGAGGCCCAGCTCAAGCCGGGCACCAAGCGCGATGGCGACGGCGCCGGGGCCAAGGCCGCGACCGCCGTGGACTACCCCGATCTGGTCGCCAACACGGCCTCGATCACGCTCACCGACTTCGCGGGCAACACGCTGCTGCTCGACGCGACCAAGGCGTCGCCCACGGTGCGCATCACCAACACCAACCGCGACGGCACCGTGACGCAGACCGTCGAGCTCATCGGCGCCGGCAGCGATCCGCGCATCGTGATCACGGACAACAACAAGAACGTGATCACGATGAACCAGGACGGCATCAAGATCGATGCCGGCGGTCAGGGCGATACGATCGTGCTCGACAGCGGCGGCATTCACGAGGACGCGTCGAAGATCAACCTGAACCAGGGGACGATGGGCGCGGCTCGTCTGAACGACAAGGTCGAGTCGGGCATGATGGACGACCCGACGTTCTGGACCTGGGTCCAGACCCTGATGGTCTGGTTGGGGACCCACATCCACGGCTCGGCGCTGGGCCCGACGACTCCCCCCGCCGTGCCGTTTCCAGGCTCCGTCCCGAGCAAGTGCACGGGCAAGATCATCGAGTCGAGCGGCTCGGTGGTGATCGGGGATTAGGCCATGAACCTCGATGCCAAAGGGCTCGGCTTCCCGTTGCAGCTCGGGGCGGACCGCGGGATCGCGGTGGTGCCTCTCGAGGACAGCGTGCGTGCGATGCTCGAGCAGATCCTGTTCACGCTACCTAGTGAGCGGGTCAATCGCCCGACCTTCGGCGTGGGCGTGCAGAACTACGTGTTCGAGCCGAACTCGCCCATGCTCGCCGAGCGGCTGCGGGTCGCGCTCGACGAGAACGTCTACGAGTTCCTCGGCAAGAGCGTCCACGTGCTGGCGGTCTCCGTCGATCGCGATGAAGAGCAGCTCCATGTCCACATCGCCTTCGAGGTGGTCGGCAGCGTGACCGGCCGCCAGAACCTCGAAGTCGTCGTCCCTGCGGGAGGCAGTCCATGACCGACTCGCGCCAGGCCCCGGACGTCGACTACCTCACCCGCGACTACGAGGGGTTCTGCAAGCTCCTGGTCTCGCTGCTCGATCGATCGCCGACGCTGTGGACCGAGCGCGCGGCCGCCGACCTCGGGGTCATGGTGGTCGAGATCCTCGCCAACCAGCTCGATCACCTCGGATACGCCGGCGATCGCGTGGCCGAGGAGGCGTTCCTCGGCACCGCGCGGGTGCGCGAGCACGCCCGGCGTCACGCTGCGCTCGGAGACCACCGCCTCGATCGCGGCAACGCCACGACCGGCTTCCAGCACTTCCAGCTGACGTCCGGTCCATCGCGCGAGCTCCCCGCGGAGACACGGCTCGGGCAAGAGCTCCGGTACGGCGATGATCCCGAGCAGCGCCTGATCTTCGAGACCACGGCGGCGGTGCATCTCGACCCACGCCTCGATGAGCTCGTGCTCGCCCGGTCGATGGCCGCCGGCGAGACCTGGCTCCGCCTGCGCGCGAACGGCAGCTCGCGCCTCGATCTGCGCGCGCTCGGCGTCCAGCCGGGAATGCAGTTCTGTATCGTCGATCGCGACCGCGGCCAGGGCGAGATGGTCACCGCGCGCCGCGTCCAGGGCGACGCCGTGGAGCTCACGGCGCCGCTCGGCGACACCTACCTCGCGAGCGCGGCGAAGGTGCTCGGCAACATGGCCCCGATCCGGCGCGGGCGCACGGGCGAGTGGGACGAGGTTGGCCGCGGCGGGATCGCGCGCGGTGACGTGCAGGATCAGGACTTCTTCGTGCAGCGCCTCGACGTCGTCCGGCGCCTGCGCGCTGCGGCCGAGGCCGCGCGCGAGGCGTGGATCGGCGACCGTTCGCTCGCGGGCTGGTGGGAGCTCGCCTGCGCCGAGGTGGCCGGCGTGGTGCGCGAGCTGCGCGCAAGCGGTGGTGCGCCGGCGAACGCGGAGGCGCTCGACAAGCAGCTGGTCCGGGCCAGCGATCTGTTTCGCGACCTGCTGCGTTCCGCCGGCTTCGACGTGCCGGACTCGCTTCGGCCGACCACGCGCGTGTCCTGGCCTCACCAGGAGATCGAGCTCTCGGGCGATGTCCCCAACCTCTGGCTCGACGGAACCGAGATGCTCTACGTCTACGTGGTCGATGACGCCGGCCGTTACACGCGCTGGATGGAGAACGAGGACCTGCTGCGAAGTGGTCCCGACGATCCGCACTACGTCGTGGAGATCGATCGAGACGGGCGCGTGACGCTGCGGTTCGGCGACGGCGTGAACGGCGCGCGCCTGCCGCCCGACGGCACCGTGATGGTCCGGCGGGTCACGGGCGACCTGTTCGCGGCCGACCTCGGGGCCGGCGCGCTCGGCGAGGTACTGAGCAACACCGACGGCATCGCGTCGACGTGCAACCCGCTGCCAACCGGCCGCGCGCGCAACCCCGAGCCGCTCGGCCGCGACCTCGTGCGCGCGGTGCAGCAGGGCCTCACGCACCGCGTGATCCCCGTGACGGCGGACGACTACCAGACCGTGCTCCTCGACCGGATCCCGGACATCGCCGAGGCGAGCGTCGCGCTGGTGCCCGCCGATCGCGTCACCGCGCGGCGCGTGGACGTCGTGATCCGGCCCCGGCCGGGCAAGCCGCCCGCGCCGGTGCTCGCGAACGCGCGCGAGCTGTTGCGCACGGCCAGGCTCGCCGGCGGCGACGTCTGGGTGCGCCTGTGCGAGCCGCTGTTCGTGTCGATCGCGCTCGTGGTCGAGGTTCACCCGGAGCTGAGCGCCGCGGACGTGCGGCTACGCCTGCGCCGGGAGCTGCTGTCGAAGTTCGGCGGCAACTCGCCGAGCGAGCTCGGCCGCACCCGCACGCGGGCGGAGGTGTACGCCGCGGCCGAGCAGGTGCCGGGCGTCCTCTACAGCCAGGTCATCGGCTTCGATCTCGCGAACCGGCCGCTGACCGAGCTCGGTGCGACGGAACAGATCCGTCCGGGGCGCCATCAGGTCGTTCGCTGCCTCGGCCTGTCCAGCAACCCGCTGTGCGGCGATATCGCGATGTGGGCCGCGCGCCGCTACCGCCTGCACGTCGAGCTCGGATACCCCGACCCGGACCAGCGGCCCGACCGGCAGGCGGTCATCGCGATGCTGAAGACGCTGCTCTCGGGCAAGGACGCCCGCCCGGTTCGCGACCGGTGGCCCGCGCTCACCGCGGCGCGGATCGATGCCGCGCTGGCGAGCGCGCAGCCGCGGGACGCGATCTACCGGCTGTCCGTGCGCACGCTCCTGGTCGGCGAGCGCGCCGTGGAGCAGGTGCCGCTCGGCGACGGCGAGGTGCCGATCCTCGACGGCGTCCAGCTCCGCGACTGCCCGTTCAGGCCCCACTTCGGTCTCGTGGTCTCCAGGCCGGTCTCCCCGGACGGCGAGCGGCGCATCAAGGCGCTGCTGTCCGGTCCGGGCTCGGTGCCCGTGCGCGAGCGGTGGAGCGAGATCACACCGCGGCTGCTGGATGGCCTGTTCGCTCGCGAGCTGCCGCCCGCCTTGCGGCCGGGGTCTGTCACCCTGCGAATCGCGGAGCAGGACCGACCTTTCATCCCGCTGGAGGCCGGCAGCGTGCCGGTGCTCGACGCGATCAAGCCCCAGGCGTGACCATGACCAAGCGGGAGCCAGAGCTCGAGCTGTTGCTGCAGGGGGGCGACCTCATCAAGCTGACCCGGCTCGATCACGGCGTGCAGCGCGATGCGATGCGCGCGGCGCTCCGCGACTGGATCCCGCAGCTCACGCGGCGCGACGACGCCGAGCGGTCGCCGATCGCTGCCGAACCGGCCCACGCGCTGATCGATGCCCTCGCGGCCTGCCTCGACGTGATCGGCTTCTACCACGACCGCATCCTCACCGAATCCAAGCTCGGCGCGGCGCAGCGCATCGAGAGCGTGGCGCGCCTCGGCGCGTCCATCGGCTTCCGCCCGCTCCCGCCGATCGCGGCCACCGCGACGCAGTTCTTCTTCGCGGCCCAGGCGGGACTGGTCGTCGCCGGCACCCGCGTCAGCGGCGCGGACGCGGTGTTCGCCACCAGCCGCGCGCTCGAGATCTCCCCGGCGGTCAACCGCATGGACCTCTCGCCCGTGATCACCTTGCATGCCGGCGCGCGGCGGGCGGTGATCGAGCGGCTCGACACGGCCGCGGCGAAGCAGACCCTCGCGGCGCTGCGGACGGCGGTCGAGGGGCGCGACGCGGCGGCGGAAACAACCGTCGCTGTGCTCGACCAGGTCGCAGCGGATCAGCAAGGCTCGCCGGCGTCGCTGCCGAGCGACGAGTTTGGCCGCGGAACGATGGCCGTGGTGAACAGCGACCACGGGCTGGAGCTGTGCGCGGTCGCGGCGAGCAGGGCGCGCGGCGTCGCCTTCGAGCGCGCGCTGCTGCGGAGCTACGACGACGGCACGACGATCACGCGGACCACCCGCGTGAGGCACCTGCGGCACGGGCAGATGCTGGACGACTCGCTGGTGGCCTTCGAGGTCTCGGAGCTGCCGATCCTGCACGTGCCGGATCCAGCCAAGCCCGAGATCATGACCCCGACGCTCGAGATCTTCGTGTTCGATGACAAACCAGCGGCCGAGCCCGAGGACTGGGATCGCAAGGCGGCGTGGACCGAGGTCTTCGACTTCTCCGCGAGCAAGGCAGCGGACCTGCACTACCGCACGTTCGTCGACGATCGCCTGACGACGTACATCCTCCTGCGGCGCAAGCTGGGCTATCGCACGCTGATCGACGATCAGCGGCTGAGCTGGGTCTATGCGCGGTACACGCCGGCGGTCGGCCGGGTGATCGAGCCGCCGTCGCCGCCGAGCGGCGACCTGTGGAGCCTCTACGGGGTCACGCTCCGGCTGGACGCCGATTATCTGACCACGTCGCTGGTGCGGCTGAAGCTCGAGGGCGTCGCGGGCCTCCACGGCGACGCGCAATGGGCCGTCACCAAGGACGACATGGGCTTGCCCGCGGGTGCACAGATCGCGATCCTCGGCGGCGCATCGGGAGCCACCTACATCCGGACCTTGAACGAGGTCGGCGAGCGCCACGTCCGGTGGGGCAGTGTGCCGGTCGCGCCCCGGCAGAGCGGCCGCCCGGCGAACGAGTTCGATCCGATCGACGACGTGTTCGACCCGGAGAAGGCCAAGATCGCGCCGCTCGCGGACGTCGCCGCCGGGCAGCTCTATCCGCTGTGGGAAGCGTACTACAAGCAGGCCGAGGAACCCGAGTGGGAATGGCAGGACAAGCTGGCGAAGCTCACCAAGATCCCGCCGTCTCCGTACTCGACCAAGTCCGAGTCCGAGCTGGCGAAGGTCCAGCAGCTGCTCTACCTCCACAAGGGCAGCATGTTCCTGCTCCTCGCGGACGCCTCCCATGTCAAGGCCGGCGACTACCTGCTCGTCGGGCGCCGTCTCAAGAAGGAGTTCCAGAACCCGAACCCAGTCAGGTCCAAGAACGCCGCCGGTGACAAGGACGCCACGAGCGCCGGTGCGCAGCCGAAACCGGGCGATGGCATTGCCCCCGATGACAAGGCCTTCTTCCAGACCACCAAGCCATGGCTCACGGCCGAGGTGGTGCAGGCGCTCGAAGTACAGGGCGATCTGGTGAGGCTCAAGGATCCGATCGCACAGGACTATTACATAGACCAATTGCCATTCAGCGGCCCGATCACCGAGATCGTCGTCGTGCCGCGTGTCTCGTCCGTCTATTATGGAGACTTGTTCTTTCAATCCATCGCTCTGACCGGTGAGAGGACCTTCGTCAAGCTCGACCCCTCGCCGAACGCGAGCTACGTCGAGGTTGCTCTCGACACCGGCATCGATCCGGTCGAGCTGCGCCGTCAGCTGGAATTGACCGATACCCTCGACCTGCCGGCGAAGTTCTCGAGACTGTTTCTCGCCGTCGAGGGCAAGATCAGCGAACCCCCGACCACGCCGGCCCCGGTCGCATGGTCGTTCGTGGTCACGCTGCCGGCGCGAGGTGTTTCGCCCGACCACGTACTGGCAGTCCAGATCCAGTCGACGGTGCTACCGCTCGGCGAGCGGCCGCCCGTGAATGCGACGGGTGACCTGGAGATCACCGTGGCGCTGGTAGACGACGCCATCGCCGCGAAGAACCACCCGGACGATGTCTTGCTGCTCGCCAAGCAGGACGAGCCCGCACTTGCATGGACCGAGCAAGGCCAGCCGGGCGCGGTGCTCACGCACGGCCAGTTCCGCGCGGCGTCGCTGGCGGGATGGCATCTGAGACCGCCTGACCTCGGGTCGCATGGCAACCTCGCCGTGGGCGGAGCGCTCCTGCTGTGGGCCGGCGGCGCCCAGCCCGCGGCGTTCTCGTTCGCGTGGGAGCCCGAGCCCACGATGCTGCGGCTCGACGGAGTGGATCCCACCGCACCGCGCCCGGTGAACAACGTCAAGCTCGACGCGGTCGCCATCCCGGGTGCCCACACCCTGGATGTCACCGTCCCGGACTGGACCGCTGACTGGCGGCTGCCCGCGGGGCTGTTCGACAACCACACGAGCTGGATGTCGGTACCCGGCGGAATGCTCGGGATACGGTACGCGAGTTCGTTCCGCTGGCTTGCGTTCACGATGGTCGATCTCGATTCCGCCCGGCGGATCGAGCTGGTCGATGTCGCGATCCAGGATCCGCTCGACCCGCTCGACGGGGCAACGCAGCTGTGGGCGTTGCCCGACCATGATGCGGTGAAGATCACCGCGGGCCAGGTGACCGCGATCTGGCGCTTCCCGGTAGGAAATGACGTCGAGGGATCGGCACCCGGAGGCTGGACCGGCCCGCTCGTGGTGGTCGGCGCCGGCAAGATCCTGCGATCGGCGACGCTCGAAGGACCACCGTCGAACCATGCCCTGGTCGCGAGGCTCGACGGCGACGTGACCCTCGATCTCCAGAGCTCGGGCGACGTTCACGCGCTGCTCGCCGACGCGGCGCAGAGCTTCGCGCCGATCACCATCTGGGAGTGGACCGGCAAGTCACCGTTTCACGACCTCTCATCGGGAACTGCAGCCATCACGCTCAAGGGCGATGTTTCGGTCGTCCTGGCCGGCATCCGGCAGCGCGACAGCACGCTCTGGCTGATCCCCGGCAGCGCGATGCCGTCCGAGACCGCCGTCACCATGATGGTCAGGTATCACGCGGCGGCCGTGAACGTTCAGAGCAGAACGCTCGACGGCGCGGACACGCGGATCACATTCACGCTGCCTCCAGACTGGCCGTCCGATCAGCTCGTGACCAGCATCCACAAGGTGGTTGCCCAGAACGCCGCCCACATCGCCCAGATCCTCGACCTGGTGGACCCGCCCGGCAAGGCGGCGGGCAGCGACACATCGTTCACCGCGAAGGTCACGGGGGACGTCACGGACGAGCAGCTCGCGCTCCATCTGGTGCTGGACGGCCCGTTCAGCGGATCGGTGTCGACAAGACATGCGCTGCACGTCGTGCAGCCGGCGTGGGACAGCTGGGTACCGGGCCACGCGCTGGGGGTGTTCTTCATGCCCGCGCCGATCGGCAATGAAGCGGTGTCGCCCAGCCCCGCAGGCTCCGAACGGGTGAGCGTGACCGGGGCGCGTTTCTCCGACGGGTCGTGGTTCGTGCGGAGCGGCCCCGACGCGCCGTTCCCCGCCTCCGCGACCATCTACCTGTCCCCGTACTCGGCCAGCGACGTGACGGCCCGGCCGGCCACGGTCGTGAGGCTCGGCACGCTGCCCGACGAGACAACCCGCATCGGCTTCGTGGGCATCTCGAACACACCGGATCGCTGGGACGAGTACAAGCTCGACGCCGGACAGCTGACAGCGCAGGGAGACGTCGAGCTCCCCGGAGCCGCGCCGGCCGTGTTCCCGGGGGGCCTCGCGGGGAACACCCTGGCCCGATTCGCGTACGAAGTTGTGACCCATGACGGTGCTCGGGCGAGCATCGGCCTCGCGCTCCACACTGCCAACGCAGGCATCGTGGCGAATGCGCTGGGTGCGAACACGGCCGTATTCCACGCGGCGGAGTTCAAGCAGGCGGCGCATGGAGAGCTCTCCACCGGCGCGCTGAAGACGCGGGTCAGCGTCGCGATCGATCCGGATGTCGTGTTCAACCCGGCCGGCCATCCCAGCCTTTCCCTGGTGAGCCTCGGGGTCGGCTGGAAGGACCTGGCAGCGGACAGCCTGTTTCAGGGCTCGCTCATCCTCGAGCTGGGCCCGCCGGCGCAGAGCCCCCTCCGTCTCGACGAAGGTGACGAGCTCACCCTCGTGGAGGACAGCGGCGGCACCAGCACAGCGAAGATCCTCCACGTCACGGACACGGGCGCCTACCAGCTCGCGTTCCAGACCGCGCCCGCCCGGGTCTAACTACACGGGCTGCTCGCACCGCTCGGAGGCCTCCGGGTCACGGTCTCGTTCCCGAAGCCGGCCGCGGTGCACGAGCCATGGCTCCTCACCTTCCACGGCCCTGGCGATGCGATCAGCAGCGGCGGCGGCATCGCAAGCACGCTGCTGTTCCACCAAGGCGCCCAGCTCGGGGCCGACGGTCGCCTGTCCTTCGCGCTGGTCGGCACCGACATGCTGGACGCGATCAAGGCCAGGACAGCGCTCCGCTACTACACCAACGAGGTCAGCCAGCTCGACCAGGAGCTCTACGCCGGTTCGCAGGTCGCGCTCTCGGGGAACAACAACCTGCTCAAGAGCACGGGCCCGGACAAGGTCAAGGTCTTGCTCGCGGCGGCAAACGCTGCGTCGTTCCCGGTGGGAAAAGGGCCCGGCCCCCGTGTCCTGCTGTGCTCCACGTCCCCGACCCGACCGCTCACGAAGGATGACGGTCACGTCGAGTCAGGCACCGGCGACCGCGTCCTCGCCGGCACGGTGCCGGTCCTCTCGAAATCGATCGTGTTCCCATCCGGTGACTTCATTCCCGTCACCGGCACGCTTCAGGACAGGGATGACAAGATCATCCGCAATGCGCTGCGCGTGTGGCTCCTGGACAATGGCAAGGAATCTCGGCCTGTGACCTACGAGCCCAGGCTGAGCAGAATCGTCGAGCTGCTGGATGCGGGCAACAGGACCTGGAGCGAGATCAAGTCGAAGCTCGACAGTGAGTTTCCACAGCCCCAGCCTCCGATCGAGGGCCTCAAGGACGACCTTCCGAGCCTGCTGCTCTACAGCTTCAACAAGGCTCTCGGCGGAACGTTCACGCTCGACTTTCTCCTGGTCGATGCGGCGCTTGGTGACCAACCGGAGGTCAGGGTGTATGTCGAATACACCGCCCATCGACTCGACGATGACCCGGGTACGCAAGACCTGAACGGTCGGATCTATCGGTTCGAGACACCGCTGCTCCGGCTCGATCCCACGACCCAGCTCGTGGTGGTCGACAAGGGCGAGCTCAAGCCCGATGACTACCTGTTCCTGCATGCGGCGCAGCAGCCGATCATCCAGTGGACGCGGGTCCGGTCGGTCACCGGCGTCGTGATCGAGGTGGATCCGCCGCTGCCGTTCGTGATCGACAGCTTCCGGTCCTATGCGCTGCGCGGCTTTGCGAAGCCGGCGAAGCCCACGGCGCTCGACAAGGACTACTACGCCCAGGCCAAGGGCGCAGATCTCAGCAACGCAAGCGATCGTAGCAAGCCGATGCCGCTCGTCCTCGCGGACCGGCTCGTGCTCGACCCCGACGCCGGCAAGGACCTGCTGGCCGCGATCATTCCCGGGGATGGCCTGCTGATCTGGGACGAGACCCGCCGCGTCGCGTGGCATGACCACCGCGTACACGGTGGCGACACTGCAGGCTGGAGGGACTGGCCCGACTACCAGCACGAGGCGGTGGTCAAGCAGATCGACGTGGCCACCGGGCTGCTGGTGCTGACCGAGCCGTTGCCCGATCGGTTTCAGGTCGCGTTCGCGCTCACGGACCATCCCGGCAAGGCCGCGCCCGGCGCCTCGTGGCTCACCCTCGAGCCCAGCGCGCTGGCGCTGCGCGTGCTTCCTCACCACCGCGCGCCGTTCCACGGCGCGCGCCGCATGCTCACGCTGGGCAGCGGCGACAAGAGCCGGAAGTTCGCCCGCTTCACCGGCGAGATCGCCGCAAATCCGGAACTGGGGCTCGGCACCGTCCCGCTGTCCGGCGACGGCGTCTACGCGAGCAACCTCGAGATCCTCGCGCGCGACCCGCGCTCCGGCGACTGGAGCCGGTGGACGCAGTTTGCCGATATCAAGAACGCCGAGAAGAAGGATCGCGCCTTCACCCTCGGTGTCGATCCGTCCCGGATCGGCACGGAGCAACCGGTCCCGTTCAGCGCGAGCTTCGGCGATGGTGACAACGGCCAGCTGTTGCCGACCGGCACTGCCAACGTGTTCGCCCGGGTGACCGCGATCGGCAGCCGCGTCCGGCAGGTGGCCCGGCGTCGCCCCCTGCTGCTCCTCGCTGCACAGGCGGACAGGCCGGTTCCGTTCCAGGTCCCGCCCGCCGCGAACGCGGCCCCGAACAACCTGTGGCTCCTGGTCGAGACCGGCGGGCCTGAGGCGTGGAGCCCCCCCGGCGATCCCGGCGATCCCGGCGATCGAACCCCGTAGCGGCCGACCATGGAGATCGAGGCCCCTCAGCACGGAGCGCCCCGGTCCTGGCGCGAGCGCACGAAGCAGCAGCTCCTCGACGGCTGGGACGGCTTCTACGTGCAGGGCGTGCGGCCCGGCGTCGTGGAGGTCTTCTTCTTCACCCCGGAGCCGATCGAGCTCGACCTCGGGCACACCGGTGTCTGGGAGGTGACCGACGCGCGGCAATGGGTCCTCGACGCCGCGTTCTACGCCGACCTGGAAGCCCAGGACCTCACCCGGCGTCCCGGCGCGAAGCAGCTGCAGCTGCTCGAGACCGACAGCCTCGCCGCGGGCTCGCTCCTCGGCCTTGCGCAGGGTTCCGCCGGAGCGCTCGCGCTGCGCAAGGCCGGCCCGACCGAGATCCTCGTCCTCGACAGCGTCGACCCCGACACCTGGAGCGCCCAGCTCAGACGGCCTCTCGAACGCACGTACGCGATCAGCCAGGCGTTCCTGTGCGGCAACCTCGTCGAGGTCGTCCAGGGCGACACCGAGCGCGTCGTGCTCGGCAGCGGCGATGGCGCGAGCCGCGGCATGCGCCTCGCGGTGTCCACCCGCAAGCCGCTGCTCCACGTGATCCGGGCCGGCAGCACCGATCCCGAGCCGGCGATCGACGTGCGCGTCGATGGCGCCGTGTGGAGCCGCGTCTTCGATCTGGGCAGGGCGGGGCCGCGCGATCGCGTCTACTTCGTCGACATCGATGCCGATGGCCGCGTGTTCGTCGTGTTCGGAGACGGCTTGCACGGCGCGGTGCCTGGGCCCGGCAACAGCAACATCGTCGCCTTCGCCCGCACCGGGAACGGCAAGGCCGGCAACGTCGCGGTCGACGCGCTGACCAAGGTCCTCGACGGCAACCTCGCCGTGAAGACCACCTCGAACCTCACCGAAGGGACCGGCGGCCGCGAGCGCGACACCGCCGACCAGGCCCGCGAGGCGCTGCTTCGCCGCAGCCTCGGTCTCGACCGCATCGTGTCGCTCGAGGACGTCTCGCGGATCGCGCTGGACGTGGGCGAGGTGCTGCACGCGCGCGTCGATCCGACGGCGTCCGCGGGTGAGCTGCGGCTGGTGGTGGCGCTCGAGGGCCGGCGCCTCCTGACCGACACCGTCCGGGAAACCGTCACGACGCAGGTCACCGACCTCATGCCCGCGACCGCCGGTGTGACGTTGAAGGTCGACGGCGCCAAGCAGGTGCCGGTTCACCTCGTCGTCGAGATCACGACCGGCGAGGGATACGGGCAGGGCGAGGTGCTGGCGGCGCTCCGGGGTGCGCTCGGCACCACCGCCGATGGATTCTTCGCCGAGGCGCGCTGTCCGATTGCCCAGCCGCTTCGCCTCGGCGACGTGTACGAGGCGCTGTTTGCGGTACCGGGCGTGGCGTCGGCCTTTGTCGCGTGGATGAGCAGCGACAAGCCGCCGTCGCGTCCTGCAGGGCCGGCGCCCGACACCCTCGATCCGGGCGCCGACGGCGTCGTCCGCTGCGACAACGATCCAGCGGGGGATCCCGACGGCCACAACGGCACGATCACGTTCTCGCCGCTCTCGCCGCTCCCCGGAGGTGCCTCATGACTGTCCCCTCGAAGCGCCCGGCCGCGGATCGCATGTGGGATCTGGTGCCCGGCTGGACGCGGTTTCGCCATCAGCCCGCCGAGGGCAGCAAGGCCCCGGATCTGCTCCGTGGCCTGATCCAGGCGCTCGGCGTCGGCATCGATGCGGTCCACGCCGACATCGACCGCCTGCTCGACGACATGTTCGTCGAGACCTGCGAGCCACGGCTCGTGCCGCTGATCGGCGATCTGGTCGGTGTCCAGATCGATCCGGACATCCCGGTCGCGCGCCAGCGCCATCAGGTGAAGTACGCGGTCCACCTGCGGCGGCGCAAGGGCAGCGTGGAGCAGCTCGAGACGCTCGGGTGGCAGATCACGGGCTTCCGCACCACGGTGAAGGAGCCCCCGAGCACCCAGCGCACGATCTTCGATCCGCAGCCGTCGGCCGTCGTGAACCGCGTGCCGCCGACCGCGGTGATCGGCGCGGTCGCCGCGAACGTGTCGGGCAAGCTGCCGCCCGGCAAGCTCGAGATCGCGATGGACGTCGCCTGGCCGGTGCGGCGCGCCCAGGTCGAGCTCCAGCGCGTCGGCCCGGACGTTCACGCGATCGACTCGGACCGTGATATCGGCCTGCGCCGCGCCGACGGGACGCCGATCTTCCGGCGCGATGATCCTGCCGAGCTCGTCGGCCGCGGGCGCGCCATCGAGGTGATGTTGATCGGCGCCGATTTCCCGGTGCTCGGCGCCCTCCGGCCGCGGTTCATGAGCTTGCCCGATGGCCCGCCGCCGTACGTGCCCGATCACACGCTCGCCATCGATCCCGAGCGCGGCCGGGTCCGTGGCCCCACGGCGCCGATGCCCGGGATCCGCGCCTACCGCCGCTACCGGCTCCAGTTCTGGCAGCCCATGCATGGAGAGCTCGTCGAAGGCGAGCCCGCCGTCCTGGATGGCGGCATCCACGCGTTCGCCTCCGACGGCCGCCTCGACGGGCTCACCGATCCCGAAGGGGTTCGCCTCCTGCTCGGCTTCGAGGGCCACCGCTCGATGCCGGTCCATGGCCCCGAGCAGCGTCTGCTCATCGTGCGCGAGCCGGGCCATCGCAGGCACGGCGTTGCCCATTCGCCATTCGTCCTGCTTCCGCCCGGCAAGCCGCTCGCGCCCGGCGTGCCCGCCGCGGAGCAGGGACTGCTGCTCGACGGTCCGGGGTTGAACCGCCTGTTCTCGATCGAGGACGAGTGGGGCTGGGACCGGTTCCGCACCGTGCGCCTGGTCGGCGATCTCGACCGCGAGCCGCCTGCCGACGACACGGTCGAGGTCGATCTCGCGCGCGGCCGGTTCCGCGTCGGGCCGGCGCACGCGCGCGCGAACCTGCGTGTCCGTTACCACCGCCGCTATGACGTGGCCGCGATCAAGCGCCGGGGAGCGGAGGCCTTGCGCACAGCCGTACCCCTGGGCCGCACCGCCCGGCTGGTATTTCGCGACACGGCTCCCGGCCGCTGCGAGGAGTACGCATCATGAGGCAACCGGTCTCTCGAAACTCGTTCGATCGCCTGCATGGCTATCTCGGAGTCCATCTCCAGGAAGGCGCGCCGTTCGTCGATGCGTTCTGGAACGAGGCGATCGACGTGCAATGGTCGCTGCTGCGCGATGCCATCCGCGACGCGGGCCTCGAAGGCACGGCCGGGCTCGAGCTCCGGATCGATCCGGCCGACGGCGAACGCGGCGGCTTCGTCGCGCGCGGCGGGCCGGGACGGTTCTATTGCGGCGGCCTGCCGGTCCTGTGGCCGAGCAGCCGCTCGATCGCCGTGCCCAGCCTGCCGCCACCGCCCGAGGCGGCGGAGGGCCACCACGAGGGTCGCGACGGCGGGCGGCCGCCGATGATCTACCTCGAGGCATGGGTCGGCGTGGTGGACTCGCTCGACCTGCCTGACCTGGACGACCCCGGCCTCGGCACGGAGCGCGGCACGTTCCGCACCATCGTTCGCTCGCAGATCCACGTCGGCCACCCCCGCTAGCACCGCACCAACCTGCAGCTCACGGTCCGGGGCTCGTACGGCGACGATCGCAACGCGCTGTACCGCGTCGAGTTGCTCGCCGTGCACGAGCGCGACCGCTGCGCGTCCGTGCTGTGGGACAGCGCCGCCGCGTCGGTGACGGGCCTCGTGGCCCAGCGCGCCGAGGCCCACGCGACGGAGGTCGTGCTCGGCAACGCCCAGGGCTTCGAGCCAGGGAACCATGTCCGCTTCGAGGGACACGGCCTCGCGCAGGGTCATCACGGCGATCCGGACCTCTATCGAGTGACCGGGCGGACCGACCAGAAGATCACGATCGAGCGCCACGACTGTCGCGAGATCTCGCTGGTGGATTGCACGTGCTTGTCCGGCCAGAAGCTCTCGGGTCAGCTCGACGGTGCGGTGCTCGAGCTGGTCCTGGAGGACGACCTGAACAGCGCCGCGCTGCAGGAGCTCAGGCCCCGGAGCCTCGTGAAGGAGCTGCCGGCCAACACCCGCGACCGGGTCAAGGAGCTGCAGGCCGACTCCGACGCGAACAGCCCGACCAGCTGGCTGGTCGTGAAGGTCGAGCGAGACCAGGGGGAGGAAGCACAGCAGCCCGCCGAGTCACCGCGCAAGATCCATGTGAGGCTCGCTCCCAACGGACTCACCGCGGCGCTCGATCCATGGAACACCGCGCGTGCGTCGACGCTCGCGCTGGCCGCACACGCGTTCCAGACCTGCATCGAGGTCGACTGGACCGACAGCGTCCACGCGCAGCAGGAGTGGACCGAGGGCATGCAGGTCCAGATCGGCGATGGCTCGAAGGCCAAGCACCCGACCACGGCGCTCCGCTTCGTGGAGACCGAGTCGGGCAAGCTCTGCCGGCCCGGAGAGGAGACGGTGGAGACGCCGGACATCCGGCGGGTGGTGCGGATCATCCATCACCGGAGCGGGACCCAGGGCGAGAGCGTCCGGCCCACGATGACGCTGATCCTGGACGAGCCGCTGTCCAGCGAGCACGAGGTCGGGGCCCCGGTGGTACCGGCGCGTCCGATCCGGGCGCGGCGCTACGAGGGCCATGCGTGCGCGGTGCCGATCGACATCGTCGATCCGTCCGTCGCGCCTTCGCCTGCGAAGGCCACGAGCCCCTACGACCTCGGTGGCAAGCAGCCGCTCGTGCCCACCGGCCTGTCGTTGCTGCTGTCCGTCGAGAACCAGCCTGGGCCGGCAACCACGTCGCCGGTCGGTATCCGCGGGGACGGCTGGACCTTCGCGGCGCGCGCCGGCGGCTGGGTCGAGCGGCCGATCTTCGCGCCGGTGGACGAGGTCCAGCGCGGCTGGGCGCCGCTGGCGGAGCTGCGATGGCGCGAAGACGGCTCGGTCGAGGTGATCGATGTGCGGCCGGTCCCGGCGCCTCACGCGCACCACGGCTGGCTGGCTGACATCGCGGATACCGCAGACGAGATCGCGGTGAGCACGCACGCTGCGCGGGCGGAGGCGGTCGCGAAGATCGCTCGCCGCGCGGAAGGCAAGCGAGCGCAGCGGGAGCTCGTGCGCGAGATCGGCCTGCTGGCCCACGACCTCTCCGGTTGGTCCTCGGCAAACCCGGCGTGCACTCGCGCCTACCGGCTGCTGCGCAGGGCCGTGAGCGCCGTGGACGATCCCGAGCTTCCGACGGCACAGCAGCTGTCCAGGCTCGCCTCGGCGATGGAGCGGCTCGCCTGCGCAGCCGCCATGGCAGACCGCGTGGTCGAGCAAGAGCCAGAGCAGCACGATGAGCAGCACGACGAGCAGCACGGCGAGCAGCATCCCGGCTCGGAGCCTGCAGCCGGCGCCCCGCCTGCTGGACCGGCGACGCAGAACGCATCTGCGGACACCGCGGAGCAGGCGCCGGCAGCAACGGTGCAAGAGCCGCCCGCGGAGGCCGTGCCGGCACCGTCGCCAGAGGAGCCGCCCCACCCCGCTGCAGACGAGCCGCAGGTGACGGCGTCGACCGAGCCCGCTCCCGCCGCCGAGCACGAGGTCCCCGCCGACGCGAGCGACATGGCCGCAACCGCAGATGCGGAGCCAGCGCACACCGAGGCGGACGACGCACCCGCGGTCGGCCCCGACGAGCGCACCATCGCGCCTTCGACGGTCCAGGCATCCGCCTCCGTCCACGTCGTCGACATCGCGGGGTTGCCTACCCGGCTGGTTCACTCCAACCGAGGCCTGCCCCCGGGCCGGCGGGACAAGTGGCCTACCCTGCGCCACGTACCGGCGCCGTCGACGCTCCCACGTGGACAGGAGCGCCGCCTCGCCGAGGTCATTGCGGAGCTTCTGGACTACACCGCGGACATCGGCCGCCGTGCGCTCGCTGGCGAGGATCGTGCCGCACTCCAGACCGCGCTGAACGCCATGTGGAAGAGCCGGTTCGAGCTCAACCAGCTCGATCGGCCGATCCGCGTCGAAGACGCGATCGCTTTCCATGACAGTCGTTCGCATGCCGCCGGGGGCAAGCGATGATCTACTCGTTCAAGCTCACCGTCGATCGCGACGCTGCATCACCGGTCATCACGGTCGAGGATCTGTCGAATCCGGGCCAGCCCCCCACCAAGCTCGAGCTCGCCCGCGATGCCGAGCTCCCCTATCAGCTCGCCATCGATCATGCGGCGAGCTCGCAGAAACAGCTCCTGGTCCGCCTCGACGAGCCGTTCGATCCGCAGGTGACGCGCGACTCGAACGTCCTCCACGTGGAGACCTCGCTCTCCGATCATCGCTTCGAGACCCAGGACGATACCAAGTACATCCTGCACATCACCAACCAGTCCCGCTATTACCTCGCCGAGGACATCCATGTCAGCGTGCGGCTCGATCCCGCCGAACAGCCGCGATTGCCCGACGACAACGTGGCCCTGACCCTCACGCCCGGCGAGCAGCACATCCCGTGCATCGACCCCGGCCAGACCCGGGACCTGGTCTTTGTCGCCGTGGCCCGCGGCCCCAAGCCGGACCTCTACCATGTCGACGTCAGCCTGGCGTACCGCATCGTCTACTGGGACGCCCGCCGCGCCCACGACACCTCACGACACGTGCTGCCCGTGCATGGTCTCGATTCCCACTTCGATCTCCCCAGGACGTCTCAACCGGCGCTCATGCCGCGCCAACCCTCTTTGCCAAGGAGCAATGCCATGTCTGACGAGCGCCCCGCACAGCAGAAGGTTTTTTTCGCCACTCCCCCTGCCAAGGCCCCACATCGCCACTTGAAGCCCATCCATCAGGACTTCCCGCTCCCCGGCGGAGGCCGGCTCGGCGTCGACTATCGCCTGCTCAAGGGCATGAACCGCGATAGCGAGGGGGCCTCGAGCACCTATGGCTGCCATCCCGAGACCGGCGACGTCGAGTCGTACTTCTCGACCCAGGACACGGCGGTGCTCGAGGTGACGCTCCTCAACGAGAGCAGCCACAGCCTCAAGCACGTCCGCCTGTCGAACCTCCATATCCTGTCGGTCGAGACGGAGAAGTCCCCCGCCAAGGTCGTCAAGGACACGCTCCCCGACGGCAACCTGCTGTTCGAGGTCGTGCCCGACGACGTCTATTTCGGGCACCTGGCGCCTCAGGCAAAGGCGGTCAGGTACCTGTCGCTCATCACCCGGGGTATCCACTGGGGCAACTACACGATCAAGGTCCAGGTCAACTACGACATCGAGCAATGCCAGTTCCCGGTCGACCTGTGGGTGACCGTCAGGCCGGACTGAACCGCGCGCCGGCCGTCGGACGAGCACCGTCATGAGCGACCCCAACGTCATCCAGGATACGAGCCTCACGCTCAAGTCGCTCCTCGAGGCTCGCCTGAACAGCAACCTGGGGCCGGGCGACCATCAGGTGACCGTGACCGTCGACTCCCCTCACCGAGGCAACCAGGAGGAGTTCCGGGTCAACCTGTTCCTCTACAGTGTCCTCCACGACGAGGGTCGCCGGAACACGGGCGGCTGGATCCCGACCGAGCGAATCGACAGCAAGCAGCGGTTCGCCGCCGAGCCGCTGGCCCTGCGCCTGTATTACCTGGTGACGGCGTTCGCCAGCGACGGCCTCACCGAGCATCACCTGCTCGGTGAAGTGATGCAGGAGTTCTACGTCAACCGCCGCGTCCCCGAAGCGAAGCTCAAGGGCACGCTCAAGACCAGTCGGATCCGGGCCGACCACGTCGAGATCAACCTGTTGAACCTCGACATCGACACGTTCCAGAAGATCTGGGGCAGCCAGAACGAGCCTCCGCGCACGTCGGTCGCCTACGAGCTCACCGCCGTGTTCCTCGACGCGGCGGAGGCCGATGCCGAGGTGCAGATCGTTGGAAAGGACAAGCTCGGGCGCCTCGTTGCGCCGATCGACGCGATCCCGATCGACGTGATCCCGTTTCCGGTCCCCGCCACCGTCACCCCGGACGCCGCGCGACCCGGCGACGTCGTCCGTGTTCACGGCTCCGGCCTCCTGGTGCCGCAGCCGACCACCGGGCACAACCTGGTGCGGATCTGGTTCGGCGGCACCGAGGCCGCGGTCCTGGCCGACAACGCGTCTCGCGGCGCGCTCAGCGTGCGCGTCCCCGCGACCCTCAAGCCGGGCTCCGCGCCCATCACGCTCCAGCTCGATCGCTACGTCAGCCGATCGCTCCCCTTCGACGTCCTGGGGCCGGCCTGATGCCTGTCGCCGAGGCCGCGCCGCTCGACGCGGTCGGGCACCTCCTCGGGGAGGTCCACCGTCTCGACCTGATCCTCTGGGCATATGCCCGGGCCGCCGGCCACACCGCGCCACCGGCCGGCGCCGCGTTCGCGGCCTCCGAGGACGCCGACCCGGGGGCGTTGCTCGAGCAGCACGCCGCGCACATGCAAGCGGCCGTCAACGCCGCCCGCGCGGCCGGCGTCCGCCTGCCGCTGCTCGAGCTCTGCCATCACCTCGAGCTCGACGCGCTGTCCCTGGGCGCGCTCATGCTCGCCCTGGCCCCTCACGTCGACCGCCATTACGAGCAGGTCTATGCCTGGCTGCAGCGCGATCCGGCGCGCACCGCACCGCGCCTCGACCTCGCGCTGCTGGTGTTCGGCGGCACCCCCGCCGAGCGACTCGCGCTCCGCGAGCTGTTCCAGCCCGACGCGCCGCTCCTGCGCAGCGGCTTCGTACGCCTGATCGATCCCCCCGATCAGCCCGGCAGCTACGAGCTGTCGCAGCTGCTCTGGGTCTCGCCGCGCCTGCTCCGCTTCGTCACCGACCGGTCCGGCGCCGAGCCTGAGGTCGAGGCCGTCCGCGCCGACGAGCCGCTGCCTCCTCCCACCCGGAGCCTGCTCCACGCCGCGGACCGCTTCGGCCGCGTGTGGACGCCCGACCAGCGCCCCGGCCCGGTCGGCGTGCTGCGCTCCGAGGACCCGCAGGCCGCCGTCGCGGCCGCCCTCGCCCTCGCGGCGCACGCCGGCGCGCCGGCCTTGCCCGTCGACCTGTCGCGTCCCGGGGCATCGCGGCATCCGATCGAGCGCGTGATCGAGGCCGTGCTCGGCGAGGCGCGGCTGCTCGGGGCGCTCGTCGTGCTGGCCGGCTTCGACGAGCTCGACGACCGCACGCGCGACGCCGCCCTCGCCGCCGTGGTCGCACAGCTCCCCCGGTTCGACGGACCGTGCCTGCTCGTCGCCCGGGAATCGCCCGATCTGCGGCACGAGTTCGCGCGCCGGCCGGTGCTGGTCCTCGACGCGCCGCTGCCCGA
>JBGQCL010000041.1:0-43954 GCA_041495365.1 Kofleriaceae bacterium
CCGGCTCTGCCGGCGGGGCGGGGGGCAAAGCCCCCCGTGGGATCGAGCGAAGCGGTGGGGACCCTGCCGGCTCTGCCGGCGGGGCGGGGGGCACAGCCCCCCGTGGGATCGAGCGAAGCGAGATGGGGGGTGGGGACCCTGCCGGCTCTGCCGGCGGGGCGGGGGGCAAAGCCCCCCGTGGGATCGACAAGGCCGCGCCCGTGCATCCGGTGGCGCCCCCGCCATGACCCGGATCGCCGCGCGGTTTGTCACCTCCGCGGCGCAGCCGTCGGGCTTTCCGCCGCCCTCGTTGCCCGAGGTCGCCGTGGTCGGCCGGTCCAACGTCGGCAAGTCGAGCCTGATCAACGCGCTGGTCGGCCAGCCGGGCCTCGCGCGCACCTCGCGCACGCCGGGGCGGACCCGGCTGATCAACTGGTTCGCGATCGCGCCAGGCGCGAAGGGGGGTGGGGACCCCGCCGGCTCTGCCGGTGGGGCGGGGGGCAAAGCCCCCCGTGGGATCGACGACCGGTTCTACCTGGTCGATCTGCCGGGCTACGGCTACGCCGCGGTCAACCAGGCGACGCGGGACAGCTGGCGGCCGCTGATCGAGGGCTACCTCGCCGATCGCAAGACCCTCGCCGGCGTGCTGCTGCTGATCGACATCCGGCGCGGCGCGCAGGACGAGGAGCTCGACTTCGTGCCGTGGCTGGCCGAGCGCGCGACGCCGGTCGTCGTCGCGCTGACCAAGGCCGACAAGCTGCCCAAGAACAAGCGGACGCTCGAGGTTCGCCGCGCCCGTCAGGCGCTCGGCCTGTCCCGCGATCCGCTCGCGGTGTCCGTGCTGGGCGGCGACGGGATCGATCCGCTGTGGCGCGCGGTGGTCCAGCTCGTCGCGCAGCCGCGGCAGCCGTGATGATCATCGCCCCGGCGACGACCGCGGATCTCGACGCGATCGACGAGATCGAGCGCCACTCGTTCCCCCGGCCGTGGCCGCGCTCGACGTTCGCGGCCGAGCTGACCCGCCCGCTGGCGCGGGTCGACGTCGCCCGCGCGCCGCGCGTGATCGGGTTCTGCAACTACTGGATCGTCTCCGAGCCCGGTGGCGACGCCGGCGAGGTCCACATCCACGCGATCGCCACCCACCCCGACCACCGGCGCGCCGGGATCGGTGCCGCGCTGCTCGATCGCGCGCTCGCCGAGGGTCGCGCCGTGCGCTGCAACCTCGCGACGCTCGAGGTCCGCCGCGGCAATGCGCCGGCGATCGCGCTGTACCGGCGCGCGGGGTTCCGCGTCGTCCACGTTCGCGCGCGCTACTACCAGGACAACGGCGAGGACGCGCTCGTGATGATCAGTGAATGGAGCCAGTGACGTGGAGCATGCCGTCGCCCTGCGGCGCCGGCGCGGTGGTGGTGCGCGTCGCGAAGTACAGCGCGGTTCCGCCCGCGCCGGCGACGATCACGCCCGCCGCGGCGAGCACGTACCAGTGCTGGTACCACGCCGCCGCGCCGCGCCGCGCCCACACGAGCTCGGCCTCGACCTTGACCTCGCCGTCGGGCGGCAGCGCGACCCGGGTCGTGAACGGCACGTAGCCGGTCTTCTCGACCCGGATGTCGTAGCTCGCCGGCGCCCGCAGCTTGAGCGCCTCGATCGGGGTCAGTCCGCGCGCCGCGCCGCCGATCGTCACCGCCGCGCCGGGCAGGTTGGCGACGATGTCGATCACGCCGAACCGCAGGAAGTCGCTCGGCGGCAGCAGCCGGTTGGCGTAGCCCAGGATCTGGTCGTCGGTCGGCGCGCTGCTCGCGGCCAGCGAGTCGGCCACCCTGCCGGTGACGTCGTGGCCGGCGACGTCGATCCGCTGCATCGTGAGGATCACGTCGCCGAGCTCGCTGACCCCGACGAGGATGACCTCCGCGGCGCCGACCCGCTGGCCGATCCGTGCGACGCACGCGGCCTCGCCGGAGCACTTGACCAGCGCGCGGTCGAGCTGGTCGCCGTAGATCGCGCGGGTCTGGTCCTGGCCGATCACGCCGAGCGAGGTCTTGCGCGACAGCGCGGCCGCCACGCGCGCGGCGATCCCGGGCAACGCCGACGAGCCGGCGCGGTACTCCAGGACGCTGACCTTGCGCCGGGGATCCGGATCGGCGTGGGCGCGCGGCGCGGCGGCGAGCACGGCGGCGACGCACAGCCAGGGCGCGGCGCGCATCATTTCCTCCCGAACAGGAAGGTCATCGAGCCGATGTGGTGCTCCAGCGAGAGCGTCGCCGGAGCGCTCTGGCCGGTCGCCGCAGAGCACTCCCAGTCGCTGATGTCGGCGCTGCTCCCCGACAGCACGCCGTCGCACCAGCTGCGGTAGCGCTGGAGCACGCCGCCGGTCGCCGCGGCGAACACCCGGAGCTCCTCGGTGTCGATCGTCATGTCGGGGAAGAAGATCCCGGGGACCTCGGCGCCATGGAAGTGCGCGCTCGTGGTGAGCGCCACGTAGTCGCCGCCCGCGCCGATCTCGAGGTGCTCGAACACGACCGAGCTCGCGCTGAGGTCGCGCTGGATGTCGGGGTGGCTCATCACGTCGAGCACCTGCTGCGCGCCCTCGGTCCACAGCATGCGCGGCGCGTCGCTGCTCGCGATCGAGGCGACCAGCAGCGCCGCCGTGGCCGCCGCGGAGCTGCTGACCGGTGGGGTCTCGACCCCGATGTACGCCTGGCCGTCGGACACCGCGAGCGCCGTGGGCTTGCCGGCGCTCTGCCCCGCAGCGGTGATGGGGATCGTGCGCAGCATCCGGGTCGCTGCCGCGGTGACCTCGCCGAGCTCGGCCTTGCACGCGTCGACGTAGTACGCATGGCCGCGATCGGCGGCGATGTCCGAGAACCCGCCGCTCGCGACCATGTGCCCGGTGCGCGCGGCACCGCCGGTCAACGGAGCCCACCATACCTCGGCCGTGGTCGCGCACGCCCCGATCGTCGTGCCGCGGTTCTTGATCACGACTGCGTCGAGCTCGCTGTCGCTCGCGACGATCGCGACGCGTGCGAAGCTGCCGTCGGCGAGCACGCGGGCCGTGCCGCTCGCGGTATCGACCGCGAACAGCTCCGTGGTCGTGCCGATCACCAGCGTCGTGCCGTCGTCGGATCCCGCGGCATCGACCACCGCGCCGGTCAACGTTCCCGGCAGCGCTGCGCCGACGGAGTGATCGGCGGTCGAGACCGGCGCGATCTGCGCAGTGCCGGTCAGCGCGCCGGTCATCGAGTTGACGGCCTGGGTGACCATGTACAGGTTCGGCCCGGCGGCGATCAGCATCACCGCGTTGCCGGTGAGCACGTTGTGGCCGTCGATCAACCCGGCCGCCGACAGGTCGGCGACGGTCGCAGGCGCCTCCGTCCACACCAGTGGCTTGGTGGCGTCGTTGTTCGGGGCCCGGCTCACCGTGCCGGCGATGTAGGCGATCGGGCGCCGCACCGGCACCGTGATCTGCGCGCCCGCGGCGAGCGCCGATGACACGGCCGTGCGGCCGTAGCCGACCGCCGCGCCGCTCGCATTGCGCAGTGTCGCTTCGACCGATACGCTGTTGCTCGGGTCGATGCGGTCGAGGTTGAAGTTGCCGTTCATGTCGATGCTGGCCGTCCGGGTGACGTCGCCGGTCGGCTCGTGCAGCACGATCTCGACGGAGGTGTACCCCTGGGGGTCGAGCACGCCGTTGGGGATGTCGAGCACCAGCGACACGTTGCCGGCGTCCGGCGCGGGAGCTTGCTTGCTTGCGCCGCAGGCTGCGATCAGCGCGAGAGCAGCGAGCCGGCGCATCGACGCTCCGACGCTAGCAGAGTCGCGTCTCGTACCACAACCAGGCGATTCGCAAGCCGATGTTGGACGCGAAACAGATCACTTGGGGAACCCCGCGCAGTCGTTGTAGGACTGGGGGCAGGTTAGGATCGGATAGACCGTTGCAGCCGGGTTTCGATACGGGGCCGCACAGCGGCCCCTTTGGTCGTCAGGATCCGAGCCTGCCTCAGGTCTTCGGGCGGTACCTGCTCGTCCAGCGGCTGTCGCGGGGCGGGATGGGCGAGATCTTCCTCGCCAAGCACGGGCTCGCCGGGTTCGAGAAGCTGGCGGTGATCAAGAAGGTGCTGCCCAACCTCGCCGCCGACGAGCAGTTCATCTCGCGGTTCGTCGACGAGGCCCAGGTCGCGATCAAGCTGCAGCACGTCAACGTCGCCCAGGTGTTCGAGGTCGGCCGGGTCGGCAACGAGTACTTCCTCGCGCTGGAGTACGTCGACGGCCGCGACCTGCGGCGGATCCTGTCGGTGCTCGGCCACCGCAGGTGGCGCATGCCGGTCGACCTCGCGCTGTTCATCGCGCGCGAGCTCGCCAATGGTCTGGCCTACGCGCACCGCCGGACCGCCACCGACGGCAGCTCGCTCAACCTCGTGCACTGCGACATCTCGCCGCCCAACGTGCTGGTGTCGTTCGAGGGCGAGACCAAGGTGATCGACTTCGGGATCGCCAAGAGCGCGATGCGCGCCACCGCCACGGATCCCCGGCTCGGGTTCGGCAAGTTCGGCTACATGGCGCCGGAGCAGCTGATCCGCGGCGGCGTGGTCGACTACCGCACCGACCTCTACGCCGCCGGCGTCGTGCTGTTCGAGCTGCTGACCGCGACCCGGCTGTACGAGGCCGGCCCGCAGCCCGATTACCGCTCGCTGGCGCGCAAGGTGGCGCGCGGCGAGTTCCCGCTGCCGTCGCACGTCGACCGCCAGCTCGCGCCGTACGACGAGCTGGTCGCCACCGCGCTCCGGCCGCGGCTCGAGGACCGCTTCCAGTCGGCCGCCGAGCTGCGCGACGCGATCCAGCAGTGCCTGGTCGCGGTCAACCCGACGATCTCGACCGATCAGCTCGGCACGTACATGCGCGACCTGTTCGCCGACGAGATGGCCGCGCAGCGCGAGCTGCACGAGCGGATCGCCGGCGCCCACCTCGCGGACTTCCAGGAGCAGTTCCACACCCAGACGATCTCGACGGTGTCGTTCGCGCTGGCGCAGCTGCCGCTCCAGCCGCCCGAGGCGACCGGGCCGGTGGTCCGCCACCTGGCGGCGCAGGCACTCGGCGGGCCCGGCGCGCTCGGCCCGCCGTCGCCTCCCGGCGTGACAGGGGCGGCGGGCGCGGCGATGCCGCCGACGCCGGTGCCGCCTCCGGTCCCCGGACGCACCACCGGGCCGAGCGCCGCGGTCGGTCGCGCCACCGGGCCGCACGCCGCCGCGACGCGCAACACGGCGCCCGCGCCGACGAGCATGGCGGCGCGGACGTTCGACGCCATGCCCGACGCCATGCCCCCGGCGACCGGCTCGATCACGATCGACGGCGACGTCGCGACCATCGTCGGTGGCATGTCGTACGGACGCATGATGGCGCGCCGGCGCCGCCTGATCGCGATCGCGGCGGTCACCGCGTCCGGCGTGATCGCGCTGTTCGCCGTGTGGGTGCTCGCGACCGGCGACAGCCGCGCGCCGGTGCCCGCGCCGGTCGCCGCACCCGCGCCGAGCCCGAAGTCCGGGATCACGGTCGAGCCGATCCAGGTCCCGCCGGCGCCGTCAGGCTCCGGCGGCCCCGGAGAGGAGATCGAGATGAACCCCGACGATCCGCGCGACGCCAGGCCCGGGGCCGATCCCGGGTCGGGCCGCCGTGCGCCGGGGCGCGATGTCGCGCATCACCCGCCGCACCGCGACGTGCGGCCGGGGCAGGTCGCGCCCACGCCGCCGCCGACCCGCGAGCAGCTCGGCCAGAAGTTCCAGCAGGTCCGCCGCGAGTACGACGCCTACAAGGCAAAGTTTGGCTCCCGGCTGGAGAAGGAGTGGGGAGATCTCGCCATGTTCATCCAGTACGCCAGCGAGGACGATGCGTGGCGTCGCGACGCAGCCCGCCGGCTCGACGAGTTCCGCGCGCACATGCGGGAGTGAGCCCAGCTCCGCGGAATCGCTTGCGTGCGCGGCGATTTTCGTGCAGCGAAACCCACACGAAACATTGGCTGCGCTAACGATCGCGAGATGAAGAAGGTCGAGGCCATCATCAAGCCGTTCAAGCTCGACGAGGTCAAGGAGCGACTTGCCGAGATCGGGGTGCATGGCATGACGGTCACTGAGGTCAAGGGCTTCGGTCGGACCGGCGGCAAGAAAGAGGTCTACCGCGGCTCGGCCTACGTCGTCGACTTCGTGCCCAAGGTCAAGGTCGAGATCATCGTGCCCAACGACAGCGTGCAGCAGGTGGTCACCGTGATCACCGAGGCCGCGCGCACCGGCAAGATCGGAGACGGCAAGATCTTCATCACCTCGATCGACGAGGTCATCCGCATCCGCACCGGGGAGACCGGCGAGGATGCGATCTAGGATGGCCGGTACCACGCCTTCCAGGCATCCGCGGGCCCGAGAATTCCAGGCTGCTAACAGGAGACAACCGTGACGCCGAACGAGCTCAGCGACTACGTCAAGAAGCACGGGGCCAAGATGATCGACGCGAAGTTCGTCGACTTCCTCGGCCAGTGGAAACACCTGACCTACCCGATCGAGCGGCTCAGCGAGGGCCTGGAGGAGGGCTTCGGGTTCGATGGCTCGTCGATCGCCGGCTGGAAGGCGATCAACTCGTCCGACATGCTGATGAAGCCGGATCCGACCACCGCGGTGATCGATCCGTTCCTCAAGACGCCGACGCTGTCGATCCTGTGCGACGTGATCGATCCGATCACCCACGAGCCGTACTCGCGCGATCCGCGCAGCCTCGCCAAGCGCGCGGTCGCGTACCTCAAGTCGACCGGGATCGCCGACACCGCGTACTTCGGCCCCGAGGCCGAGTTCTTCGTGTTCGACTCGATCCAGTACTCCGAGGACCCGAACCACTCGTTCTTCCGGGTCGACTCCGACGAGGGCGGCTGGAACAACAAGCGCGAGGAGGGCGGCGGCAACAAGGGCTCCAAGCCGGCGACCAAGGGCGGCTACTGCGCGGTCGGCCCGATCGACCAGATCTCGGACCTGCGCACCCAGATGGTGATGACCATGCAGGCGGTCGGCATCGTCATCGAGACCCACCACCACGAGGTGGCGTCGGCGGGTCAGTGCGAGATCGACATGAAGTACGACACGCTGGTCAAGATGGCGGACCAGGTGCTCTGGTACAAGCACATCGTCAAGAACGTCGCCCGCGCGCACGGCAAGACCGCGACGTTCATGCCCAAGCCGCTGTTCGGCGACAACGGCAGCGGCATGCACACCCACCAGTCGCTGTGGAAGGGCAGCAAGCCGCTGTTCGCCGGCGACAGCTACGCCGGTCTCAGCGACATGGCGCTGTACTACATCGGCGGCCTGCTCAAGCACGCCGGCGCGATCTGCGCGTTCGCCAACCCGACGACCAACAGCTATCGCCGCCTGGTGCCGGGCTACGAGGCCCCGGTCAACCTCGCGTACTCGGCGCGCAACCGCTCGGCGACGATCCGGATCCCGATGTACTCGAGCTCGCCCAAGGCCAAGCGCCTCGAGCTGCGCTCGCCCGATCCGTCGTGCAACCCGTACCTGGCGTTCGCGGCGATGATGATGGCCGGGCTCGACGGCATCGAGAACCGGATCCATCCGGGCGAGCCGCTCGACAAGGACATCTACTCGCTGTCGCCCGAGGAGCTCGCCGAGGTCCCGCACGTGCCGGGGTCGCTCGACGCGTCGCTCGATGCACTACATGCAGACCGCGCGTTCCTGGTGAAGGGAGATGTGTTCTCGTCGGATCTCATCGACGCGTGGATCGCGCACAAGCGCGAGAACGAGGCCGACCACGTCCGGATGCGTCCGGTCCCGGCCGAGTTCCAGCTGTATTACGACGTTTAGGCGGTGCCGGGGCCGACGCGGCCTCGCGTGTCGGTGGCGTGGCTCGTCTCGGGCGTTCTCGTTTCGGGCACGCACGAAAAGCGCGGGACGATCCGCCGGTTGCTCCGTGCCATCTCGACCTCGGGCCCCGACCTCGGGCCCGGCCTCGGGCAACCGACGCCGGTGCTTGTAACTCGGCGCGCCCTTTGGCAGAATCTTGGCATTCCGGACTGCGTTCAGCCATGCAGTCATGAGCGCCCGAGCACCTGCGTGGAATTCAGCAAGCCAGGAAGCATTGCAGCGGAACGGCCGCGTGCGCGCGTCGGCGCCGCCTATTCGGCGCTGGTCGGCTGGGGCGCAGCCCGGTCCCTGCCGCCGCGGCTGCGCGGGCTGGCGTATCGCGCATTTGCGCGCGCGGTCGGCGCGAACCTCGACGAGGTCGAGCTCGATCTCGCGGGCTACGCGTCCCTCGGTGACTTCTTTGCGCGCAAGCTGCGACGCGGCGCGCGCGTCATCGATCCCGCGCCGGGCGCGGTCATCGCGCCCTGCGATGGGGTGATCGCGGCGCGCGGCACCGCGGTCGCCGGGGCGCTGCTCCAGGCCAAGGGGCGCAGCTACCGGCTCGCCGAGCTGGTGGCCGACGGCGAGCTGGCGGCGCGGCTCACCGGGGGAGCGTACGCGACGATCTACCTGTCACCGCGCGACTATCACCGCGTCCATGCGCCGGTCGGCGCTCGCGTGCTGGGCTACGACTACCTGCCGGGCTCGCTGTGGTCGGTCAACCGGCGGATCGCGGCGCGCCGCGACGGCGTGATCTCGCGCAACGAGCGGGTCGTGTTCCGGCTCGACGCCGGGGCGCTCGGCCACATCGCGCTGGTCATGGTCGGCGCCGGCGGGGTCGGCAACATCCGGCTCGCCTCCGCGCTCGGCGGCGCTGATAGCGCGGCCTGGCGGTCCGCGCGCGAGCCGCGCCGCGTCGAGCTGGGCGGCGTGGCGGTCGCGCGCGGTGACGAGCTCGGTGCATTCCGGCTCGGCTCGACCGTCGTGGTCGTGTTCGAGCCGGGCCGGGTCGAGCTCGCCGGCGAGTTCGGCGACACGCTGCGGTTCGGCCAGCGCATCGGCATCGCGCCGGGGCCCCGATCGGGGCCGGGGGGGGTGGCGTGAGCAAGCGCGACGACGATTCCCAGACCGACATGGAGGTCGGGATGACCACGGCCGAGCGGCGGCGCCGCCGCCGGCGCGGTGGGCTGCGCGTGCCGTCGGACAACGTGCCGCGGCGGTCATCGACGCCGCCGGTGGTCGCGCCGGTGCCCGAGGACCCGGGGCTCGCGATGTCGATCGCGTACAGCTTCACCGCCGAGTCGTCGGAGCCGGTCGCGCGCACGCCGCGCGACAGCGCGCCGAGCTTCGAGAACCACGAGGGCGTGCCGACCGTGATCGATCCGCTGATCGACCCCGTGAGCGGGCCGGTCGAGCAGGTCGACTTCGAGATGCCGACCCGCGAGATGACCGCGGTCGACCTCGAGGAGCTCGGCCTGTCCGAGCTCGCGCCGGGGTTCGCGATGGGCCGGGCCACGCTGCGCGACCTGGAGCCGGTGGCGATGTCGGTGGTGGCCGACGGCGAGGCCGGGGTGCTCCAGCGCGAGCTCACCGACCCGGATGCCGTCGAGGTCGATCTCGACGCCAGCGGCGTGGAGATCGACGGCGTGGTCGACGCCGGCATGACGCTGGACCAGGACGCCGGCGACGACCGCCCGCCCCGCGTGCCCGACGTCGACGTCGACGCCGACATCGAGGTCGACAGCGCCGAGCCGACCGCGATCCACCCCGGGCCGCCGGCGCCACCGCCCGAGCTCGCGGCGCGCACGGAGACCTCGCAGCCGCGGCAGGTGCCCGCGGTGCCGGTCGTGCCGGTGGCCCGCGAGGCCTCGGGACCACGGTCCGTGGCGCCCGCGAGCCACGAGCCGTCGGGGCCGCGCTCGATCCCGATCGCGCCAGGGGCCGGCGAGGCGCCGTACCCGCGGCCGATCGGCCACGAGCCGTCGGGGCCGCGCCCGGCGGTCGGGTCGATGCCGATCCCGCCGGTGACCGCGCCCACCGGCGGCCTCCGGGTCGGGCGGGCTCAGACCTTCGCGCTGACGGAGGAAGACCTCGAGGAAGTCCGCGAGGCGGCGCGGCTGGCAACCCAGCCGGCGGCACCTTCGCCTTCGCCGTCCCAGGCGCACCCACCGCCGCCGTCGCTGTCGCTGCCGTCGCTCGCGAACGGCCCGCCGAGCTATCCGTCGCTCCAGCCGCCGGCGCGCCCGGCGTCGACGTCGATCCCGCCGCCGATGCCGCCGGCCAAGCCGACCAGGCCGCGCATCACCGCGCAGATGGTGACCCCCGCCGTCCCGGCGATCCCGACGGTCGAGGTCCGGCCGGTCGACGTGAAGGCCGCCGACGCCCCGACCGAGTTCGAGGTCGACGTCGACGGCATCGTCGATGCCAAGGCGGTCGAGTCGGCGTCGCTCGAGGGCAGGCCGGCCGAGCCAGCGCCCGCGATGGCGCCGTCGATCTTGTCCCCGGTCTCCCCCCTGCCTCCCGTCTCGCCGTTGCCTGCTCTCTCGCCTTCGGTCTCGCCTCCGCTCCCACCACCGGCGATCCCATCGGCGATCCCACCGGCGATCCCACCGGCGATCCCACCCCTGGCGCTGCCACGGGACTCGCAGCCGATGGGGATCCAGCGCGACGCGGCGGCGGTCGCACCGCCATCGATCCCGCCGGCGCGGGACTCGCAGCCGATGGGGGCCCTGCGCGATGGCGTGCACCCCCCGCCGACCCCCAAGGCGCCCCCGGCACCGCCGCAGGCCAAGAAGGACCGGCCCTCGTCGGCCATGGTCACGCCGCTGGCCAAGCCGGAGTCGCACGGTCAGCGCGAGCTGCGCGACGCCAGGGACGGCAAGCCCGATGGCAAGCCGCGTGGCAAGCCGTGGTTCGTCGACCTGTTCGACGAGGACTACCTGCGCACGCTGCCGTTTCTGACCCCGCAGGCGACCCAGGCCGAGGCCGAGTTCGTGAGCAACGCCCTCGGGCTCCAGCCCGGCGCCCAGGTGCTCGACGTCGGCTGCGGGTACGGCCGCCATGCCATGGAGCTCGCGGCGCGCGGCTTCCACATCGTCGGCCTCGACCTGTCGACCCCGCTCCTGGTGCGCGGCGGCGAGGAGGCTCACCGCCGCGGCCTGACCATCAACTTCGTGCGCGGCGACATGCGCGAGCTCGACTTCGACGCCCAGTTCGACGGGGCGTACTGCCTGTTCTCGACCTTCGGGTACTTCGACGACGAGACCAACAAGAAGGCGGTTGCCAACATGGCGCGCGCGCTGCGCCCCGGCGGCCGCCTGCTGATCGAGATCCTCAACCGCGACTACGTGATCGCCGATCTGCCGACCCGGGTGTGGTGGGAGGGCGACGGCTGTGTCGTGCTGGAGGAGGTCGAGCTCAACTACTTCTCCTCGCGGATCCAGGTCAACCGCTCGGTCGTGTTCGATGACGGGCGCCAGCTGGAGCAGGAAATTTCTGTGAGGGCGTACTCGCTCCACGAGGTCGGCAAGCTGATGCACTCGGCCGGACTTCGCGTGCTCGAGGTCTCGGGCGCTTACCACACGCGCGGTCGCTTTTTCGGCAACCAGTCGCGGCACATCATTGTCCTAGCGGAACGCAAGGATCCGGCCGCGGGCTGAGCCGTCCGGAGCTTGCCGGCGGGGCCTCCGGGGGGCGGCCGGTGGTGCGCTCCCGGTTCGGCGCTGGCCGCGTCACACTGGCCAGATCTTCAATATCACGAGAAAAGCTTGCAGGGATCCCACCCGGGTCCGGTGGAATAACAGGGGCGGCTCGCGGGTAGTCCACCGGTTCGGCCGCGTGGGAATCCCAAAACATTGGAAGGGCACACGCGTCTGTATCGGGTGAGCCAGCGGGTCACCGCAGAAGGGCAGTTCATGGCAGCCATCGTCACCAGGGTCGGGCAGCAGGGTCTCGCTCGTTCGAGCGCGCGCAAGAATCGAGTTGCGCGCGTGTCGGCGAAGGCAGCGCAGCGCTCGTCGCGCGAGCAACGGCGCCCGCTCGACATCGAGGCGATCGACGGCGACGCCGAGGTCGCGGCCGACGCCCGGCGGACGGACAGCGCGACCTATCTGTCGATGTACTTCCGCGACATGGCCGCGCTCGACGTGCTGCGCCCCGAGGAGGAGTTCACCTCCGCGCGCGAGATCGAAGCGCTGGAGATCATGCTGTGGGAGGTGGTGCTGTCGCACGCGCCGGTGGTCGAGCACATGCTCGCCGCGATCGAGCCGATCGCCGCGCTGCCCGGCGAGGCCCGCACGCTGCGCCACGCCGCGGCCAAGCTCGGCGCGGCGGCGCCCGATGCCAAGGCGTGGACCCGGCTCGCGGCGCGCGCGGCTCGCAAGCTGCGCTCCGACGACGTCGACCACCTGTACCTCGACGCGGCGCTCGGCGCGATCGACCGGATCGCGCTCGGCATCGGCCCGCGCGGCACCGCGGTCGGCTCGCTGGGCCCGGCGCGCGCGCGCAACGAGTGGCTGCGCCGCGTCCGCGCCGCCAACGCGGCGGCCGCCGACGCGCGCAACGCGTTCGTCAAGGCCAACCTCCGGCTCGTGGTGTCGATCGCGCGCCGGTTCAACCACGGCCGGATGGCGCTCGCCGACCTGATCCAGGAGGGCAACCTCGGCCTGATGAAGGCGGTCGAGCGCTACGACTACCGCCGCGGCTTCCGGTTCTCGACCTACGCGAGCTGGTGGATCCGCCACGCGATCAGCCGCGCGCTCGCCGACAAGGGGCGCGAGGTCCGGCTGCCGGTCCACATGATCGACGCGCAGCACCGGCTGACCAAGGCGCGCCGCCAGCTCACCGGCCAGCTCGGCCGGCAGCCGACCAGCGAGGAGCTCGCCGCGGCGACCGACATGCCGGTCGACAAGATCGAGAAGATGCGGAGCTGGCTGCTCGAGCAGTCGGTGTCGATCGACAAGCCGGTCGGCGACGACGAGGGCCGCGTGCTCGGCGAGGTGCTCGAGGATCCGGATCGCGAGGAGGTGTCGCCGACCGGCGAGCTCGAGTGGGAGGCGCTGACCGCCGAGGTCCGCGATCTGCTCTGCGAGCTGCGGCCGATCGAGGCCGACATCCTGCGCCAGCGCTTCGGGCTGGGCACCGAGCAGGAGCTGACGCTCAAGGAGATCGGCGACAAGTACAACCTGTCGCGCGAGCGGATCCGCCAGCTCCAGGAGCAGGCGCTGACGAAGATGCGGCGCGCGCTGGCCCGGCGCGACCTGATGTAGAAGACACCGCGCGACGCGGCGCGCGGAGGGGTGAATTTCGCGGCTTGCCGCGAAAGAGGGGACGGGAAAGTCCCCTCTCGATCGACGCGGCGCGCGCTGGCCCGGCGCGACCTGATGTAGAAGGAGGGGACGGGAAGCCCCCTCTCGATCGACGCGGCGCGCGCTGGCCCGGGCGCGACCTGATGTGATCCAGGACGGACGGAGGTAGGTGGTTCTCGCAGGCTGTGCGCGATTCGGGAGTTGCCCGAGGGTGTTCGGGTTGGGTACGTTTCCGTCATGAGGCGTTCGCCGTATCGGTTCCCGGCCGTCGTCTGGCTCTGCCTGCTCGGGTCGCTCTGCTCCGGCGCAGCCTGCGGCAACGACAACCCCAAGCTCCTGGTCACCGGGATCGAGCCCGAGAAGGGCACGGACGGCAGCTACGTCCGGATCCACGGCAACCGGTTCATGGCCGACGGGCCGCGCAGCGTGAGGGTCCTGTTCGGCGACCAGCAAGCGCAGGTCGACCGGTTCGAGAGCGACAGCGAGCTGATCGTCACCGCGCCCGTTGGCAACAAGGTCGGCGACGTGGTCAACGTGACGCTCGTGTTCGAGCCGGGCGGCAAGCTGACGCTGCCCAAGGCGTTCCGCTACGTCGAGAAGACCGAGGGGCCATCGGTCAACGACCTGAGCACCCCTAACCGGCCCCGGAAGTAGTCGCCGCCGGGCCGGTACGCGAGCCGGTACGCGAGCCGGTACGCGAGCCGGTACGCGAGCCGGTACGCGAGCCGCTACGCGAGCCGCTACGCGAGCCGCTACGCGAGGTTGAGCCGGAACAGCTGCTGGCCGAGCAGCACGAACGACTCGTGACCGATCGGGCGCTCGCCGTTGACCTTGATGAACGTGCCGTTCGAGCTGCCGAGGTCGGCGAGGAACACGCGGCCGTCGCGCAGCGCGACCCGGGCGTGCAGGCCGGACACGTAGCCGTCGTCGGGGAAGTTGATGTCGCCGCGCTCGCGGCCGAGCGTGCAGCTGTCGCCGAGCAGCGGGAACGCCGCGCCCGTGATGTCGCGGCCGATGATCACGGTCAGCTTGCCCCAGTAGCCCGGGTTGGGGCTGCCCATCAGCTCGGTGCCGTCGGCGGTCGGCTCCGGCGCGGCGATCACCTCGAAGCGGATCAGCTCCTGTCCGATCCGGATGATCTGGCCGTTGGTCAGCTCCTCCTCCTGCGTCATCTTGACGAACACGCCGTTGAGGCTGTCCAGATCGCGGATCATCGCGGTGCCGCCGCGGATGTCGAGCTGGGCGTGCACGGGCGACAGGTAACCGTCGTTCTCGAACACCGCCCCGAAGCTGCGGCCGAGCTTGTTCTCGCCGGGGCGGAGGTCGTGGGTGCCGCCCTCGGTGCCGTCCGGCCGGATCAGCGTCATCGACAGCCGGGCGCGCGCGACCGGGGCGCTGATCCCTGGCTGTGGCATCCCCACCGGCGCCGACGCCTCGTCCATGCGGAACCCGCAGGTGCCGCAGAACCGGAACGTCTGCGGGACGTCGCTGCCGCACGACGGGCAGCGCCGCATGCCGGTCGCGGCGGCCGGGGGGAACCCCGGGGTGAACCCCGGGACACCGGGCGGTGGCCCCATCGGGGGCTGCATCGGCGGAGGCATCCCCGGCCCGCCGGAGGGCCCCATCGGCGACATCGCCGGGCCGCCGAGCGGCCCGGACGGCGGCATCCCCGGCATCGCGCCGGCGCTGCCGCGCGACACCGGCTGCGAGCCGCCGGTCGGTCCGCGCATCATTCCCGGTCCCCCCGGCCCGGGGCCGCCGGGGGCTCCGCCGAGCGGCCCCGCCGCGCCGGGCATGCCACCGAGGCCGGCGAGCGGTCCCCCGGGTGCGCCGGTGTCCGCCATCATCGTCTTCATCATGGCCATGTCACCGCCCGGCTTCGGCGCGGCGGTCAGCTCGGCCCCGCATCCGAGGCAGAACTTGTAGTGGTCTTGGTTCTCTTTGCCGCAACGATTGCAGACGGTCATGGTGGCTCCCCGCTCAGGACTCAGACGATTTCGACACGAAGCAGCTGCTGTCCGAGGAACACGTAGTCGCCGTGCCTGAGCACGCGCTCGCCCTGCACGCGCACGAATGTGCCATTGCGCGACCCCAGATCGGTCACCGATAGCATATCCCCTGTCAGCTTCAGCTCCGCATGTCGACCCGAGATGAACGGGTCGTCCGGGAAATTGATGTCGTTGTTCTCACGGCCGACCGTGGCCGCGTCGCCCGCCATCCGGTGGACCCAGCCGATCTGGCCGCCGCGCAGGTTCTGGCGGATCTCCAGCCCCGCGGGCCGCATCATGCTCGCCGAGTAGTAGGTGCCGTCGGCGTCGGGCAGGTCCTCGGGCTGGATCGCGCGCTCGACCGACAGCGCCTGCTCGCCGACCAGCACCATCGCGCCGTTGCTGAGCTCGGTCGGGGCCGAGATCCGGACGTAGATCCCGTTGAGCGAGGCCTGGTCGCGGACCACGAGCTGGTTGTTGGCATAGGCGAAGTTGGCGTGGATCGGCGACAGGAACGGGTCGTCGGGGAACGAGATCGGGCAGTCGCCGCGCCCGGCGAGGTGGTCCTGGCCGGCGAGCGTGAACGACACGCCGTCGTCGCCGTCGCCGCGGATCAGCGTCAGCTTGGCGCGCGCGGCCTGCATCGCTCCGCCGAAGAACAGCGTGCTGCGGCCGGGCTTGGTCTCGCGCGGCTCGCGACCCTGGACCTGGTGCGGCTGGGTCGCCACCGCGTTGTGCACCGCCGACGGCCGCGGCCCGACCCGGGTCTCGACCTCGAAGTTGATCGGGACCGGCATCCGGGTGCCGCAGTGCGGGCAGAACCGCTGGGCCGCCCCGACCTGCCGCCCGCACTTGGTGCACGCCGCCGGGTCGCCGTTGCTCGTCGAGGCCGGCCCCGGCGCCGGCCCCGGCGCCGGCGCCGGCGCCGGCGCCGGCGGAATCAGCGTCCCCGGCGGCTTGCCCGTCGTCGGCGCCTTCGCCGGTGACGCCATCGCCGACCGAGGGCGAGGATCGAGTGCGACCGCGGCACCGCAGCGCGTACATTGCGGCACCCCGATCGGGGTCAGCGCGCTGCACGCGTCGCAGACGAGACCGACATCCATCAAGCCGAAATTCTACCCCCTGACAAAGAACCCCGTCAAAGAAGGCGGCCCCCGCAGATCGAGCAGGACGCCCTCCAGGGGCGGTCAGCTGCCCCCGGCGGCGGCACGGACGGCCGGATCGGGGTCGGAGGTGAGCTCGCCGCGCCGCTGGTGGCCGCGCTCGTCCTGGAGCGTGCCGAGCGACCGCGCCGCGGCGGCGCGGACCTGCGGGACGTCGTCGCGCGACAGCGCGAGCAGGGCGTCGATCGCAGGGGCGATCCCGGTCAGCGCCTGGGCGATCGCCTCGCGCACGAAGCTCGACGCGTCGGCGGCGGTGCGGATCAGCGCCGCGGTGTCGCCCCGCTCGCCCAGCCGGCCGAGCGCGAGGGCGGCGAGCCGGCGATCGCCCCAGCTCGGGCTGGCCAGCGCCTTGACCAGCGCTGCGACCAGCGCCGGCGGTGCGGCGGCGCGGCGGGCGGTGACCACCGCGACCGCGTTCATCGCCGCGCCGCGGACCTGCTCGGCGGGGTCCGCGAGCGCCCGGGTGATCGCGGCGTCGACCGCCGGGGCCCCGGTGTCGAGCTTGGCGAGCACCGACACGGCGAGCGCGCGGACCTTGGGATCGTCGGTGGGCAGCTGTGCGGAGACCGCGGACTCGATCGACTGGCCGATCTGGGCCAGCGCGGCGCGCAGCCTGGGGTCACCGGCGGTCGCGGGCGCCAGCGCGCCGAGCGACAGCTGGGCCGGGGTGCCGTCGAGATCCTCCAGGACGGCGACGATCACGTCGCGGTGCTCGGCGAGCGCGTCGGCCAGGCCCCTGGCGATGTCGCCGGCGTGATCGACGATCAGCCGCGCGTTGGCGACCGGGCGGGGCAGGGGGCCCGGGATCAGCGCGACCGCCTCGTCGAGGTTGTACTTGCCGCCGCGCAGCGGGAACTCGCCCGGGGCCCCCCCCCCGACGGCCATCGACGGGGTCAGGCCGGCGCCGCTGGTTCGCCCGATCGCCCACACCAGCTCGTCGCCGTCGTGGCCGGCGCGCGCGAAGTAGGCCCGGAGCAGCGGGCCGAGCGCGCGCGGGTCGCCGATCTGGCCGAGCGCCCACGCACTCAGCCGCTGGGCCTCGCCGCGGTTGTCGGCGAGGGCGGCGAGCAGGGCGGGCATGCCGGCGGCCAGCCGCCGCGCGCCGAGCGCGTAACCGCACGCGCCGCGCACCGCGTCGTGGCGGCGCGCGTCCGACAGCGTCTTGATCAGCGCCGGGCCGACCCGCGGATCGTCGATCTGGGCCAGCCCGAAGCACGCCAGGACCTGGACCGACGGGCGGCTGTCGTCGAGCGCCTTGATCAGCGGCGCGACCGCGCGCCTGTCGCCCGAGCGGCCGAGCGCGAACGTCGCGGCCTCGCGCATCGCGATCTCCTTCTGGTCCATCAGCGGCAGCACGTCGCCCAGCACCGCGGGGTCGCCGAGCCGGCCGGCGGCGACCAGCGCGTCGACCCGGACCTCGCGATCGAGGTTCTCCTGCAGCGTGCCGAGCCGGCGGACGTCCTTGCTCGGCTCGACCCGCGCCATGTGGACCAGCGGGGCGGCCGCGCCCTTGTTGCCGAGGTGGCCGAGCACGGCGACCGCGACCCGCTGCTGGCTGGTCTCCTTCTCGTCGCGCAGAGCCTCCAGCAGGGGTTGCAGGCCGTGGCCGCCGATCCGGGTCAGCTCGGCGCGCGCGGACTGACGGACCTCGTCGCTGCCGTGCTTGGCGCGCTCGACCAGCCGCGGCACGTAGCGCAGGTAGAGCTCGACCAGCACGCGGCGGTAGATCGGCTTGTGCGCCATCATGAACGACAGCGGCGACAGCACCTTCTCGAGCTCGCCGAGCGTGTCGGTCATCTCCTCGAGGTCGATCGCCTGGCGGCCGGCGTGGCCGATGGTCTCCTCGTCGTTGGACGTCCGCAGCACCTTGCGCAGCAGCTCGGCGGCCTTCATCGGCTGGCCGCCCTGGACGTAGAGCTGGGCGAGCGCGAACTCGGCCTTGCTGTTGTGCGGATCGAGCTGCACGGTCTTCTCGTAGGCCGCGATCGCGTCGGGGAACCGCTGCATCGCGACGTAGTTCTCGGCCAGGTGCTCGTACGCGGTCGGGTCGTTGGGGCTCTTGGCGAGCGCCTTCTTCATCCACTCCTCGGCCTCGTCGTCCTTGCGCTCCTCGGTCTTGATCGCCGAGATCATCGAGTAGATCTCGCGCTCGCGCGACGGCGCGATCTTGAGCAGCTCCTTGAGCGTGTCGACCGCCTGGCCGAACTTGCGCTGGTCCTTGTAGGCCTTGACCAGATCCAGCGTGAGGTCCTGGTCGTCGGGGACCTTCTTGTGGAGGTCCTGCAGCGCGAGCAGCGGCTGGTCGTGCTGCTGCCGCCGCGCGTAGTAGTCGACCAGCAGGTAGCCCGCCTCGAGGTCGCCGCTGCGCGCCCGGGCGTCCCAGTCCTGCTTCTTGTTGATCTCGAGCGCGCCGCCGATCTTGGTCACCACGGTGACGTAGTGCCGGCGCGCGTCGCGCCGGGCCAGCCGGTCGGTGACCTTGGTGCCGACCAGCTCGAGCACCTTGTCCCAGTCGGCGAGCGCCTCGCGGTACTGCTTCTGGGTCTCGAGGAATGCGGCGCGCGCCTTGTAGAGCTCGGGGTTCTTCGGATCGATGCCGACCGCCTTGTCGAAGCTGACCCGCGCCTCGCCGGGCTGGCTGTGCTCGGCCATCACCTCGCCGAGCTTGGCGTAGCCGCTCGGCTTGCCGGTCAGGGTCAGCCGCTTCCAGGTCGCGATCGCGCGCGGCTTGTCGCCCTTGGCCCAGTACTGCTCGCCGAGCGTGACCAGGTGGCCGGGGTCGTCGGGCTCGAGCTTGGCGAGCCGCTCGTACTCGGCGATCGCGAGGTCCTCCTTGCCCCACCGGGTGTACATGTCGGCGATCGCCGACAGCACGCCGGCGTCCTGCGGAAACCGGACCTCGAGCCGGACCAGCGTGTCGAGCGCCTTCTTGTCCTGGCCGCGCCGCCAGTAGCGCTCGGCGAGGTCGAGCTGGAACCGGGCCTCGCCGGGCGCCGCGCGGACCACCGCCTCGTAGGCGACCAGCGCCTCGTCTTCGCGCCCCGAGTTCTCGAGCAGCTGGATCAGCCGGCGCTGGGTCTCGAGCTCCCACGGCGCGCGGGCGACCGCGCGCTTGAGCGCGGCGATCGCCTTGTCCTGGGCGCCGGTCTCCTCGTAGAGCTTGCCGAGCGTGTCCCACTCGAAGTGGCCGCGCGCGGCCTCGGGCCACTCCTTCTCGTACTGCGCGAGCAGCGCCGGCAGCGACTGCTTGCGGCGGTAGATGTCGACGATCCGGCCGGTCAGCTCGACCTCGAGGTAGTAGCCCCGGGGCGCGAGCTTGATCGCGCGGCGGTACTCGACGACGGCCTCGTCGTCCTGGCCCAGGCCCTCGAGGGCCTGGCCGCGGCGCGCGACGACCTCGACCCGCTTGGCCGGATCGGCGCCGAGCAGCTTCTCGGCCGCGGTGTAGCTGTCGAGCGCGACGTCGCGCTTGCCGGCGGCGAGCATCGCGTCGCCGCGCTCGATCCACAGCTGGGCATTCCTGGGGTCGAGCTCGAGGAACTGCTGGAAGTACGCGTTGGCGCCGTCGTTGTCGCCGGTCGTCAGCGCGAGGTCGGCGAGCGCGCGCAGCGCCTTCTTCTTCATGTCCTTCTGCGACGCGTCCGCCAGCGCCTTGTCGTACGCCGCGCGCGCGTCCTTGGGCCGGCTCGCGGCCTTCTCGAGCTCGCCGATCAGGAGCCAGGCCTGGGCGTCGCCGTCCTTCCGGGCGACCGCGCGCTGGAACAGCTCGAGCGCGCGCGCGTCGTCGCCGGTGGTGTGCTGCAGCCGGCCCATCACGATCAGGGCCGGGACGTCATCGGCGTTCTTGTCGAGCAGCTTGCCGTACTCGTCCTTGAGCAGGTCGATCGTCCGGTACCGCCGGTACATCTCGAGCAGCTTGGCGAGCGCCGAGGCGTCGTGCGGGTTGGCCCGCAGGATCGCCTTGTAGCGCGCGATGTCGGTCTGGTTGAACGGGTCGCGCTTGACCCCCCAGTCACCCACCGGCTGCGCGCGAGCGGACGGGGCGGTGATCAACGCGGCGGTGGACATCACCGCAAGGGCACACGCCAGGACAAGTCGGAACCGCTGCATCCTTGGCTGATCTTAGCCCGGGGCCTCTGCAACCGCCGGTCGTTTTCGGACCCCGGCGGGCCGCGCGCTCAGGCGCGGATCCGGGCGAGCAGCGCACCCAGGTTCTTGCGCCGCATCTCGATGCAGAACTCGCGGATCAGCCGCGCGTGGCTTTTCGCCATCGCCACGAACCGCAGGCCGAGGCCCGACGCCAGGTGATCGTCCTGGCGGTACCGGACCTGGGCCGCGGCCCAGATCGAGTCGTCGACTCCCGGCACGTCGAGCTCCAGGCCCACGATCATCCCGGGTGGCGGGGCCAGCATCGAGATCGCCGAAACGCTGATCCCGCCGTCGCTCAGGTTGGTCGCAAGGCCGCGCACCGGGCGATCGTGGACGTACGACGTGACCATGGTCTCGAACGGAATCCGGAAGCCGAGTCTGCGATCCTGCACGGGGGTACCTCTTCCGATGTAGGATAAAAGCCTACCAGTATGGGGTCAGGCTCCCAATTTTTCGTCAGTTCGGGCTGCGGCGCGTGCCGCGCGGCGGCCCGGAACAGTGCGATCTGCTCGGGGATATTGACGGCGAGCCAGCCATGCGCATCGTGTCTAGGCCCATCCGCCACGCGACAGGAGTAGCTCTGACATGCCGGTGTACGAGTACGAGTGCAAAGCCTGTGGTCGCGACTTCGAGTACCAGCAGCGAATGTCCGATCCCGACAAGACCACCTGCGAGGTGTGCGGCGGCGCGCTCGACCACCTGATCTCGCGCACCGCGTTCTCGCTCAAGGGCGGAGGCTGGTACAAGGATCTGTACGCCTCGCCCAAGCCGGACAAGCCCGACAAGGTCGAAAAGAGCGACAAGGCCAACGCCAGCGCGGACGCCGCAAAGTCCGACGGCGCGGCCGCGAGCACGGCGAAGCCGGACAGCGGCTCGACCGGCGGCAGCTCGAGCACCAGCACGCCCAGCAGTGGCAGCAGCGGCAGCACCGGCAGCAGCGGCAGCAGCAGCGGCAGCAGCGGCAGCACCGGCAGCACCGGCAGCACCGGATCGAGCAGCACGGCCGCGGCCAAGGCGAGCTGAGCGCGATCCGCCCTGCGGCCGCTGACCGCGGGGCGATGTCCTGGTACACCATGCACGCCATGGATGGCCAGCGCTCTGCGATTCACAGCGACCGAAGGGAGACGGGGGGTGGGGACCCCGACGGCTCTGCCGGCGGGGCGGGGGGCGGCGCCCCCCGTGGGATCGACGGCAAGGCGGTCGCGGCGCGGGTGCGCGCCGAGGTCGCCGACGTCGCGGCCGGGCTGCGCGCGCGGGGCATCGCGCCGGCGCTCGCCGTGGTGCTGGTCGGGGACGATCCGGCGTCCGCAGTGTACGTGCGCAGCAAGACCCGGGCGGCGCGCGAGGCCGGCGTCGACGTCCGCGATCACAAGCTGCCGGCGACCGCGCCCCAGGCCGAGCTCGAGGCCCTGATCGCCGGGCTCAACGCCGATCCGATCGTCGACGGTATCCTGGTCCAGCTGCCGCTGCCGGCGCCGCTCGACGCCGACGCCGTGATCCGCGCGCTCGATCCCGACAAGGACGTCGACGGGCTGCACCCGATGAGCCTCGGGCTGCTCGCGCAGGGCAAGCCGAGCTTCGTGCCGTGCACCCCGAGCGGCTGCATGCGGCTGTTGCGCGAGGTCGGCGCCGAGCTGTCCGGCGCGCGCGCGGTCGTGATCGGCCGCAGCCTCCTCGTCGGCAAGCCGATCGCGCTCCTGCTCGCGAACGCCAGCGCGACGGTCACGCTGTGCCACTCGCGGACCCGCGATCTCGCCGACGAGGTCCGCCGGGCCGACGTCGTGGTCGCCGCGGTCGGCCGGCCGGAGATGGTGCGCGGCGACTGGATCCGGCCCGGCGCGGTCGTGCTCGACGTCGGCATCAACCGCACCGCCGACGGCAAGCTGGTCGGGGACGTCGAGTTCGCCGCCGCGGCGGCGCGGGCCCGCGCGATCACCCCGGTGCCCGGCGGCGTCGGGCCGATGACGATCGCGTGCCTGCTCGAGAACACCGTGCGGGCCGCGCGGCGCCGCCGCGGATAGCCCGCGTCGCGCACGCACAAGACTCAGGCGTTGGCCGTGCTCTGCACCGACACCGGCTTGCTCAGCGCGCGCACCAGCACGACCTGGAGCTCGCCGAACGGCGGCGGGTTGGCCGCCAGCTCGTCGGCGCCGGCCTCGCGCGCCAGCTCGCGCAGCTTGGGATTGGCCGTGATCGCGATGGTGGGCACCCGGGGCGACACCAGCTGGGCCGCGCGCAACGCCGCCAGCGCCCCCTCGGGGTCGAAGTCGAGGTCGACGATCACGACATCGATCTCGTTGCTGAGCAAGGTCATCGCGAGCGCTGCGTCGGCGGCCTGCAGGACCTCGGCGGTGCTGATGATCGACTTGAGCGAGCGCGCGAGCGTGGTGCGGTCCTGGCGGTCGCCCGACAGCAGCAGGATCTGGACGCCCTGGAACGACGACACCAGCCGGTCGATCGTCGACCCGAGCTGCGGCGCGACGTCCTGGAACTCGATGCCCAGGCCGGCGGGACCGTCGGGGCTGTCGACGCCGCGCCGCCACGCCACCAGGCCGATCAGCTGCACCTGGCCGGCCCCTGGCACGTGCAGGTCGAGCGCGAGCAGCACGCCGGCGGGGACCTCGGAGTCGGTCTCGACGAAGATGCCGCCGCGCGACAGGTTCACCGAGTAGGCCACGAGGAAGCTCGACGCGGTCCGGAACTCGACTTGCATCGAGTAAGGGATCCGTTCGTACTCGCGGTCAGACATGTAGCCAGGCTGGAGTATCGCGGAATCCGCGGTCCGCAACCACCCCCACGGCCACCCCGACGCGAGCGCCGCCGAGGGACGCGCGGCTGCGAGACGCTACAGCAGGCGGTCGAGCAAGCGCTCGAGATGATCGAGGTTCATGTACCGGATCTCGACGCGACCGGCCTTGCCGGGCTCGTCCTCGGTGATGACGACCGGCCCGCCCAGCGCGCGCGTCAGTCGCTCCTCGAGATCGCGCACCGAGGCCGACTTCTCGGGCCGGGGCGGCGGGCGGCGGTCCTCGGGCTGCTTGGCCTTCTTGACCAGCGCCTCGGTGGCGCGCACCGACAGCTGGCGGTCCACGACCTGGCGAGCCGCCCGCTCGATCTCGGCGGGCTCGTCGAGCGCGAGCAGCGCACGGGCGTGGCCCATCGACAGCCGGTCGTCCTCGACCAGCTGGCGGACCGGCGGCGGCAGCTTGAGCAGCCGGATCGAGTTGGCGATCGTGCTGCGATCCTTGCCGATCCGCTCGGCGATCGCCTCCTGGGTCAACCCGAACTCGTCGACCAGCCGCTGGTACGCCGCGGCCTCCTCGAGCGGCCCGAGGTCGGCGCGCTGCAGGTTCTCGACCAGCGCGCGCTCCAGCGCGGTGCCCTGTTCCACCTCCTGGACGACGACCGGAACCTCGTGCAGCCCGGCGCGCTGCGCCGCCCGCCACCGGCGCTCGCCCGCGATCAGGAAATAGCCGCCGTCCGGGCGCGGCCGCACCACGAGCGGCACGATCACGCCGTGCGCCTTCATCGACTCCGCGAGCTCGGCGAGCTTGGCCTCGTCGAACCGGCGCCGCGGCTGCTCCGGACCGGGGTACAGCTCCTCGATCCCGGCGGCGAAGTACGTCCGCGAGCGCGGCGGCGGGGGCGGTGCCGAGTACCCGGTCGACTCGACCGTGTGCGGCGCCGGCTGCGACCGCGCGTCGCCGACCGCGCCCAGCGCCGGCAGGGGCCCACCCGGCAGGAGCGCCGACAGCCCGCGGCCGAGGCCACGCTTCTTGACTTCGCTCATCATGGACCTCGTGGGATCGACGCTCACGAGGACGATACCTCGGCCCGCGGTGGCGGCACGTCGATCATCAGCGTCCGGTCGAGGAACTCGTCGGCGAGCGCGAGGTAGCTCTTGGTGCCCGGGCAACGCAGGTCGTAGAGCAGCGCCGGCTTGCCGTGGCTGGGCGCCTCCGACAGCCGGACGTTGCGCGGCACCATCTCGGCGAACACCTTGTCCCCGAAGTACCGGGCGACCTCGGTCTTGACCTGCACCGCGACGCTGAGCCGCGCGTCGTACATCGTGAACATCACGCCGTCGATCGCCAGCCTGGGGTTGTACGCCGCGCGCACCTTCTCGATCGTCGCGGTCAGCGCCGACAGCCCCTCGAGCGCGAAGTACTCGGCCTGCATCGGGATGATCACGCCCTCCGCCGCGACCAGCGCGTTGAGCGTCAGCAGGCCGAGCGACGGCGGACAGTCGATGAACACGTAATCGTACCCGCCGGCCACCGGCGCCAGCGCGTTCGCCAGGTAGCGCTCGCGGTGCTCCGCACCGATCAGCTCGATCTCGGCGCCGACCAGGTCGGTCGTGGCGGGTGCGACGAACAGCGTCGTGATCTCGGTCGGCCGGATCACGTCCTCCATCGCGACCTCGCCGGTCAGCACGTCGTAGACCGTCAGCTCGATCCGGTCGCGCGTGTACCCGATGCCCGACGACGCGTTGCCCTGCGGGTCGAAGTCGACGAGCAGCACCCGGTAGCCGCGCGACGCCACCGACGCCCCGAGGTTGATCGCGGTCGTGGTCTTGCCGACTCCGCCTTTTTGGTTCGCGACCGCGACGATCCGGGTCATGGCTGCCGAGGTACCACGCGGCTATGACGATCCCCAGAAAACCCAGCCCCCCACCGAGGCCGCTGCGCGGGTCGCGCGCCGCCCGTGCATCTGCAAAAAAAAAACTTGGCTCGCGGACCTCGCCTCCGTAGGTTGTAGACACATGTAGGACATGTGGGATGTCCTCGAAGGAGCCGCCAATGTCATCCGGGATTCCTAGGGTTTACCAGTCGTTTGCCGAGTTCGAGCGCGAGGAGCTGCGGCGCCTGGATTCACTCCACACCTCGGTCGACGACCTGGTCGAGGAGCGCTTCGCCGAGGACCTCGATTTCGGCGGCGGCGGCGACCGCCCGCGCAAGCGCGGCCGGCCGCGCAAGAACCCGTAGCCACAACCCGCCGGCGCCGGTCGCTGCCGCCGCGCGCCAGCTCGCATCGGAGCTCGGCGCGAGGCCGCGGTCGTATGCCTGGCGAGCCGCGTTGCCGCCGGCGCGTCGCGCGGTGGCGACCGGTGCGATCGAGTCGATCGAGTCGATCGAGTCGATCGAGTCGATCGAGTGCTGCTGTTCGCGCCGAACTGCACTGTGGTCGATTGGTCCGTGATACAGCGTCGTACTGCATCACATCGCGGCGACAAACAACCAATCGCTTGTCCGGCGGTGATGAGCCGGACCCCGGCCCTGGCGTGATCCGGGCGAGCCACCGCGCGCCGGTGCGCATGCCGCAGCCGCGATCAGACCTCGATCATGTTGACCCACATGTCGTGCACGTTGCACACCGTGATCGCGTAGACGACGCCGTGATGGTTGCCCAGGTCGAAGACGAACTCCGGTTTCTTGTCCACCGTGGGTTTGAAGAGGTGCTCCTGCAGGAACTTGAGGTCTTGATTCAACAGCTGGTGCTTCACGATGAAGTGGTCGAGGCCATCCATCGGGTGGACCGCGGCGACGTGAAGCTGCGTCTTGCCGCCCGTGGTCTGCTTCTCCAGCTGGGGGACGTGGTGTGACGCCGTACCCTTGTTCCAGCGACCGAGAGCCTCCTCGGTGAAGAACATGCCGCCTGCAAGCTTTGACTTGAGCGGCGACTCCATGATGGCGGCGTATACCGCCTTGGAGGCGAAGAGGCTCAGGCCGCCGCCGGCAAGAGTCAGTCGAAGAAAGCTACGCTTGTCCATGTTTCCTCCCTGTCGGGTCTATTGGGGGGCACCGCTGTGGGGCAACGTCCATTGAAAACGCCGTCACGGATGGTCGTACCTTGAGCACCGCTCCCACGGTGGCGCGGACGGTATCATGGGGCGCATCGAGTTGGCGCTCGACGAACGCTGGGCGAAGAACGCCGTGACGTCGAGATCACGGCGCTGGAGCAGATTGGAACAGCTGGTAGCCGGTCGGGCTCGCGCCCGTGTGTGGGGGCGCGCAGCGAGCGAGTGGGCCAGCCAGACCGTGACAAGCGCCGCCATCCGTGCGATGGTACCGTCACATAGCGCGGCGTGGCTCCGCGCGGTCCTCTGACGACCGGCCCATGCCCGGCCGCGCTGCGAGGACGAAGGGGGGCAGTCCTCTCACCACGGGGTACGTCTTCTCCTCCGCTGCTTCGCGGACCGGTGCATGGGAGCCGCCGCGAGGCAGGACAGGAGTCGAGGATGACGATCGAAGAAGCCCGGCGATGGTACGCGGAGGAGATCCGCGCCGTCGCGCACCTGACGTCCGATGCCGTGGTCGAGGCGTTCGCGCCCGCGCGGTTCGCACGGCGCGCGGCGGGGCAAATTGCCCGAGTGTTTCAGCGCGTCTCGGCGCACGCGTGCCGTTGTCGAAGCCGCGCCAGCGTGCCAGATTCCGCCCACACCATGGGCGGTACTGGATCGCACCGGCTGCGGAAGTTCGCGCTTTGTCTCCTGATCGCGGGCTGCGGCGACGGCGGCGGTTCCGGCTCGGCGCCGTCGCTGCTGCCGGACGTGGTCGATCACAGCGGGCCGGTCATGGCGCACCTGCAGCTCGTACCGATCTTCTACACGGGCGATCCCGACATCACGGCGCTGACCAGCTACAGCCAGTGGATCGTCGGCTCGGATTGGCTCAAGGCGGTGGGCGCCGACTACGGCGTCGGCACCGGCTCGATGCTCCAGGTCGTCCAGCGGCCCGGTCCGGCCCCCGCCATGATCGACGACACCGACATCATCAAGCAGCTGTACAGCGGTCTGGCCGACGGCAGCCTGCCCAAGCCGGCGGGCGGTCTCGCCGACGTGCTCTACCTGATCTACTTCCCCGCCAGCACCCTGATCACCGCGGGTTCCGACCAGAGCTGCGAGGCGTTCGGCGGGTACCACAACTCGGCGCGCCAGGGCGGAGTCGAGCTGTCGTATGCGGTGATCGCGGCGTGCGCCGGCTTTGTCGACGGGCTGAGCGACCTCGAGAACCGCGAGGTCGTGGCGTCGCACGAGCTGATCGAGGCAGCGACCGACCCGGTCCCGAACAACCATCCGAGCTTCCAGCTCGACGACCCGACCACCCCGTGGTCCGGGTTCGGCAGCGAGGTCGCCGACCTGTGCCAGCGCGGCGACACGACGGAGATCGCGCACGAGGCCGGGTTCATCGCGCAGCGGAGCTGGTCGATCGCGGCCGCGGCCGCGGAGCACGACCCGTGCGTTCCGGGCGCCACGCCGGACTACTTCAACCTGGTCATGCAGCCGTCCGGGGTGGTGCGGATCGCGCCGGGCGGTCACCGGGCGGTCACGCTGCGTGCCTGGGCGAGCGGCGCCGCGCGCGGCACGTCGTGGCAGCTGGACACCGGCGTGGCGATGATGAGCGCGCAGACGCTGACGCTCGGCGCCACCACGATCAAGGACGGCGCGACGGTCTCGCTCGACGTCGCGCTGCCGGCGAGCGCGCAGGCCGGCGACCAGCCGCAGTTCGTGGTGTTCTCGTCGACCAGCAACACCAACTACTCGTTCCTGCCGATGTACGCGGTGGCCGGCGATCCGTGCTCGCAGTTCACCTCGTGCGAGGCGTGCACCTCGGAGGTCGGCTGCGGGTTCTGCGCGTCGAGCGGCAAGTGCGAGGCCATGGGCGGGCCCTCGAGCTCCGCCCAGAGCTCGTGCTCGGGTGGCTCGTTCGCGACCTGGCCGGGCAGCTGCAAGGGGTTCTGCGCGAGCCACGGCGCCAGCTGCGCCGACTGTGCGTCGCAGCCGGGCTGCGGCTGGTGCAGCTCCGGGCAGCCGCAGTGCGTGGAGGCCAGCCATGACACCGGCCAGCAGGCGTCGGGGAGCTGCCCGTACGCCAGCTGGAACTTCACGCCGGACTACTGCTCGCTGTAGACGCGCGCCGGTCGGAAACCCCGGCGCGCCCCTGTGACGCGCCCCGACCGAGCGGGTTCGTGGCGACGCCATCGCACCGCGCTTGCAGCAACCTGCGGGCGCAACGTGCAGTGACCCGATCCGCAGGACGACGAAGTATGCTGCGCGCGCCATGCGAACCCTGATCTACATCCACATCGACATGGACGTGCTGGATCCACGCGAGGTGATGGGCCATGGCAACAAGGTGCCCGATGGCCCGTCGAGCGAGCAGCTCGCCCGGCTGTTCGAGGCGATCTTCCGCCGCTATCCCAAGGCGTCGGCGATCGGGTTCGCGACGCTGCCGGCGACCGACGAAGGCGGGCTGTCGATCGCCGCGCTGAACCGCATGATCGCCGGCGCGGTCCGCGGCGTGAAGGCCCGCCAGGCCCGGCGCTGATCCGCTGTCCTCGGTGCCAGGTGGCCGGGGCCGCCGTTACCGGCGGGGGTGCTGCAGGATCCGGTCGATGACCCACCGGGTCGACCCCGGTGATTCGCCGCAGCGCGACGCGTCGCGCTGCGTCGATGGCAACGTTGTCATTCGATGCCGGTAGTTTCACTTACACGTCCGGTCCACATCGACGTGCCGCATCGCGCGGCATGGTGGCAAGTCGCGACTGCCGCACATGTACTCTGCATTCCGACCTCGCGCGTCCGCAAGTGAAATTGCAATTGCCGGCAATCTGCGTTTACCCGGACACGGCGGCGCCGCATAGTCGGCGCGGGCATTTTCCGACGGAAGGAACACGTCATGCGAAGCATCGATTCTCCGCTCGTGCGTCCCCGCAAGCACCGCTTCGCCGGCGCGGCCGCTTTCGCTGCTGGACTGGCAGCCTGGCTGTACGCGCCGGCCCCGGCCGCGGCCCAGACGCCGCCGTACAAGGACCCCAGCCAGCCGGTCGCGACCCGGGTCAACGATCTGATGAGCCGGATGTCGCTCGACGAGAAGCTCGGCCAGATGACCCAGGCCGAGCGGATGTCGGTCAGCAACGCGCAGATCACGCAGTTCCGGATCGGCTCGGTGCTGTCCGGCGGCGGCTCGGCACCATCGCCCAACACCGCCACCGGCTGGGCCAACATGTACGACGGCTTCCAGAACGCCGCGCTGGCCACGCCGCTCGGCATCCCGATGATCTACGGGGTCGACGCGGTGCACGGCCACAACAACGTCGTCGGCGCGACGATCTTTCCGCACAACATCGGCCTGGGCGCGACCCGCGACCCGGCGCTGGTGCAGAACATCGGGCGCGCCGTCGCCGAGGAGGTCTCGGGCACCGGCATCGACTGGGACTTCGCGCCGTGTCTGTGCGTGGCGCGCAACGATCGCTGGGGCCGGACCTACGAGTCGTTCGGCGAGCGCCCCGACCTGGTGTCGTCGATGACGACCATCGTCACCGGCCTGCAGGGCAGCTCGCTGTCGGCGCCCGGCTCGGTGCTGGCGACCGCGAAGCACTACGTCGGCGACGGCGGCACCACGGGCGGCGTCGACCAGGGCAACACCCAGATCAGCGAGGCCGACCTGCGCGCGATCCACCTGCCGCCGTTCCAGGCCGCGGTCCAGCGCGGCGTGGGCGCCGTGATGATCTCGTTCAGCTCGTGGAACGGCGTGAAGATGCACGGCAACGCATTCCTGATCACGAATGTGCTCAAGGGCGAGCTCGGGTTCACCGGATTCGTGATCACCGACTGGAACGGCATCGACCAGATCGACGGCCAGCCCGGGTTCACCGCCGCCGAGGTCGACACCGCGATCAACGCGGGGATCGACATGGTGATGGTGCCCGACGCCTGGCAGAACTTCATCTCGGTGCTGCGCGCCGAGGTCCAGGCCGGGCGGATCCCGATGTCGCGGATCGACGACGCCAACCGCCGGATCCTGACCAAGAAGTTCGAGCTCGGGCTGTTCGAGCACCCGCTGACCGACCGCAGCTTCACGACCACCGTCGGCAACGCCGCCCACCGCACGCTGGCCCGCCAGGCGGTGCGCGAGTCGATGGTGCTGCTCAAGAACACCAACAACATCCTGCCGCTCGCCACCGCCAGCAACAAGATCTTCGTCGCCGGCAAGACCGCCGACAACATCGGATTCCAGACCGGCGGCTGGACGATCTCGTGGCAGGGCAGCAGCGGCGCGACCACGCCCGGCACGACGATCCTGCAGGGCATCCGCAACACCGCGGCGGCGTCGACCACGGTGACGTTCAACGCGACCGGCGCCGGGATCGACAGCTCGTACAGGGTGGCGATCGCGGTGGTCGGCGAGACGCCGTACGCCGAGGGCGCCGGCGACCGCCCCGGCTCGATGAGCCTGGACAGCACGGATCTCCAGACCATCACCACGCTGCGCAACGCCGGCGTGCCGGTCGTCGTGGTCCTGGTGTCGGGCAGGCCGCTCGACATCGCCGCGCAGCTGCCGAACTGGAGCGGGCTGGTCGCGGCGTGGCTGCCCGGCACCGAGGGCCAGGGCGTCGCCGACGTGCTGTTCGGCGTCGCGCAGCCGACCGGCAAGCTGCCGATGACGTGGATGAACAGCGTGAGCCAGCAGCCGATCAACGACGGCGACGGCAAGACCCCGCTGTTCCCGTTCGGCTTCGGGCTGAGCTATGGCGCGCCGACGACGCGCGACGCGTACTCGACGATCGAGGCCGAGAGCTTCACCTCGCAGTCCGGCATCCAGACCGAGACCACGACCGACACGGGCGGTGGCCAGAACGTCGGGTTCATCGCGCCCGGCGATTCGATCACCTACGCGGGCATCGACTTCGGATCGACCCCGGCGCGCCAGGTGATCACGCGGCGCGCCTCGGGCGCCAGCTTCACCGGCACCGTGCAGTACCGGCTCGACAGCGCCACCGGCCCGGTGATCGCCAGCGTGGCGATCAGCAACACCGGCGGCTGGCAGACCTGGGGCAGCGTGACGACCAACCTGGCCAGCTCGGTGACCGGCGTGCACAACGTGGTCATCACGTTCACAGGCTCGGGCGGCGAGTTCGTCAACCTCAACTGGTTCCGCTTCGGGCACTGAGCCTCGAGTTCCGCAGCCGCGGCGCGGGGGACAGCGGAGCATCCCGAGGCCGGCCCCGAGGGCGTCACGGTCTGTTCAGCACGCAGGACAGATAGCGCGGCTTCATCAACGCGAGGACCTCGTCGCCCGGCTGGTCCCAGATCCGCTGATTGAGGATCTCGACCTCGATCCGACCGGCGTATCCGGCGGCGTCGACCAGCGTGCGGATCCGGTGGAGGTCGATGCAGCCGTCGCCCATCATGCCGCGGCCCATCAGCATGTCGGGCGTCGGCACCAGCCAGTCGCAGACGTGGAACGCGCGGATCCGGCCGCGCGCACGCGCGATCTCGCGCTCCAGCATCGCGTCCCACCACACGTGATAGACGTCGACCACGATGCCGACCGTGTCCGTGTCGAACTTCTCGGCCAGGACGTTGGCCTCCTCGAGCGACGTGATGCAGGACCGCTCCGCCGCGTACATCGGGTGCAGCGGCTCGATCGCCATGCCGACCCTGCGCTCGCGGGCGTAGGGCACCAGCGCGGCGATCGCGTCCTCGACCATGCGGCGCGCGGCCGCGAGATCGCGATCCGGCGGCGGGCCGCACACCAGCACGAGCGTGTCGGCGCCGAGCTCGGCGGCTTCGTCGATCGCCCGCCGGTTGTCCTCGATGCGCTCGGCGCGCTCCGCGGCGGTCGCGGCCGGGAACATGCCGCCGCGGCACACGCTGGACACCGGCAGGCCGGCGTCGCGGACCAGGCGGCGGCTCTCCTTCAACCCGACGTCGGCGATCTTGTGGCGCCAGATGCCGATCGCCGGCACCTCGGCGCGCAGACAACCGTCGAGCGCCTCGGCGAGGCTCCACCGGTTGGTCGTGATCTGGTTCAGGCTCAGGCGCGTGTAGTCGGCGGCTGGCATGGCGATGTTCAGGGCACACCGGCGAACGCGAGCACGCGGCGCATGCGTTCGGCGGCGAGGTCGGCGTCCACGATCAGCCCGGCACCGTCGGCCAGGCGGTACAGCTCCGCGAGGTGCAGCACGGAGCGCGCGCTCTCCTTGCCGCCGACCATGCGGAAATGCTGCTGATGGCCGTTCAGGTAGGCGAGGAACACGATGCCTGTCTTGTAGGAGTAGGTTGGCGCCTGGAAGATGTGGCGCGACAGCGGGACGGTCGGCGCGAGGATCGCGTGGAACGCGGCGGTGTCGCCGGAGTCGAGCGCCTGCAGCGCAGCGGAGGCGGCGGGCGCGATGGCGTCGAAGATGCCGAGCAGGGCGTGGCTGAAGCCGTGCTCGTCGCCGAGGATCAACCGGTCGTAGCTGAAATCGTCGCCGGTGTACATCCGGACGCCCGCAGGCAGCCGGCGCCGCATCGCGATCTCCTGCTCGGCGTCGAGCAGCGAGATCTTGATACCGTCGATCTGTCCGCCGAGCACGGGATGTCGGGCAGCCGGTTGTGATCCCACACGATCAGGGGATAGACGAAGCCGAACTTCGCGTCGTCGGGCGGCAGCGGGAACAGCAGGCAGGGATCGCCGCCGCGCTTGAACACGAACGGCCCCTCGCGCTCGCTCCAGCCGAAGTTGTCGCCGGGGAACACGTCGACGACCGATTCAACGTGCTTCTCGCCGATGTGTCCGAGGAACATGCGGTGCGCTCCGCCGGCGTCCCGAGCAGCTTCTGCTGCCCCCACGACAGGTTGCGGGCCAGGGCGGTCTCGAGATGATCGATGGCCATGCGGGCGAGCCAGCCCCGTGCGCGCTCGATGTCCCCGCGGTCGCGCCCGCCGGCCAGCTGCGCACCGCGGCCGCGTGCGCACACCGCGACGAGCAGGTTGTCGAGCACGGTCATGCGCGGGAACACGCGACACAGCTGGAAGCTGCGCCCGATCCCGGCCCGCGCGATCCGGTGGGGCGCCTTGCCGGTGATGTCATGACCGCGGTAGGTCACCCGGCCGGCGTCGGGCCGGATCATGCCGGTGATGCAGTTGAACAGCGTCGTCTTGCCCGAGCCGTTGGGGCCGATCAGGCCGTTCACCTTGCCGTGCCGAAACGCCACGGTCGCGGCGCGGAGCGCGGCGACGCCGCCGAACGACCGGGTGAGCCCGACGGTCTCGAGGCCGTCCAGCGAAGCGAGACGAGGGGCAGAGGCCCGCGTGGGATCGAGCGAACCGAGACGAGGGGCAGAGCCCCCGTGGGATCGACCGGCTCCGTGGGCTCCGCGCGCCGGCTCACCGACCCTCCGCAGGATCGGCGGCCCCCCGCCGGCGGTCGACCAGCACGGCGGCGGTGACCTCGCGAATCGACGCCTGCCTCGGCCCGAACCATCGGCGGAACAGGCTGGACAGCGCCGGGAGCACACCGTCGGGCGTGACCATCACCACGACGCCGAGCAGCAGGCCGGTCGCCACCAGGTGGAGCGGCGTGTCGCCGTACTCGAGCTTGAAGTACTCGAGCGCCGACCCGACGACCAGCGCGCCGAGCAGCGGTCCGAACAGGTGGCGAACGCCGCCCAGCAGCGCCATCAGCACCATGGTGGATCCGCTCAGGACCGAGAACTGGAGCACGGGGTCGAGGTCCCCGAACCACAGCGCGTAGAGCCCGCCGCCGAGCGCGCTGAACACCGCGGATACGACGAACGCGACCAGCTTGAACGCGAACGTCGGGATCCCGAGGGCCTCCGACTTGTCCTCGTCCTCGCGGATCGCCTTGAGGCCGATGCCGAAGCGCGAGCGATCGATGATCCACCATGCCAGCAGCGCGACGGCGAGCAGGCCGGCGAACAGGTAGAAGAACACGCGATGATGCTCGGCGCGGTGCAGCGCGGGAAACGGCCGCGGCACCACGAGGCCCACGGACCCTCCGGTGAGCGATGCCCAGCTCTGAGCGACCAGCAGCAGGATCAGGACCAGCGCGATCGACACGATGACGAACGACGCGCCGCGCACGCGCAGCGCCGCGGCACCGATCGGCACTGCGAGCGCGGCGACGATCGCGGCGGCGGCGAACAGGGCGACGAAGCTGGGCAGGCCCGCCGCGGTGACCAGCAGCGCGGTCGCGTAGGCACCGAGCCCGGCCAGCGCGCCGTGGCCGAGCGAGATGTAGCCGATGAAGCCACCGACGAAGTTCCACGCGGTGGCGAGCACGGCCTGATTGAGGATGCCGATGCCGACGGTGAGCATGTACGGATCGGCGATGCCCGCCGGGAATGCCAGCACCAGCCCGGCGCCGACCGCGATCGCGGCCACGCGGAGGATGCGGCCGCGCCGCGGCTCAGAACCGCTTTGCAAGTCGACCTCCAAAGAAGCCCTGTGGGCGGACTGCCAGTGTGGCGAACAGCGCGAGATAGGGCATAGAGCCCGCCCAGGAGCACGCCGAGCACGAGGCTCTGCACGATCAGCGCCGCGGACACCACCGGCGATCACCAGGTCGGTTTCGGATAGATCAGGTCGGCTTCCTTGAGGTTCTCGGGCAGGACGATCTGGATCTTGCCTCGGACCCACTGCTGGATCATGTGCGCGCCCTGCGGCCGGCCGTTGTCGTCCCACCGCAGCGGACCGACGGCCGTGTCGACCTGGTTGCCCCGGACCCAGGCCACGAGCTTGCTCTGACACTCGCCCTGCGCCGCGCAGCCCACCGCCTTGACCGCCGCCGCGACGACCTGCCCGGTGGTATAGCCGTTGGCCTCGTCCTCGCCCGGTGGGCCGCCGAACTGGGCGGTGTAGCCGTGCACGAACTCGACGTTGCTCGGGAACGTCAGCTGCGGCGTGTACCCGGTCGGCGCCAGGATGCCCTCGGCCTTGTTGCCGACCGCCCTGGCGAACTCGGCCTCGGTCGGCGCAGTCGAGAACGCCGCGAGCTTGGGCTGATAGCCGAGCTGCTGCAGCGCGACGATCAGGTTCACGCCGTCCTGGTACTGCGAGCCCCCCACGACGATATCGGCCTTCGAGGCGGCGATCTTGGCGGCGATGCTGCTGAAGTCCGTGGTGCTGGGCGGATAGACCTCGTCGACCAGGGTCTTGATCCCGCCCGCCTCCAGCCGGGCCTTGAACCCGTACGCGGTGCCCTTCGCGAACGGATCGTCCATCGCGGCGTAGGCCGCCGTCGTGGGCCGCGTGGCCTCGGGCAGCGCGAGGAGGTACTTCGCGAGGTAGTTGTAGTGCTCGCTCGCGACCGCCGGTGCCGCGTAGAACAGGTTCTTGAAGCCCTGCTCGAACACCTGCTTCGCGGCGCCCGCGGGCTCGACGAACAGCATGCCGTACTCCTCGGCGACCCGCGCCGCGGGGACCACCAGCCGGGTCGAGAACGGACCGAACACCAGGTCCACCTTGTCCTTGCCGATCAGCTGCTCGTAATCCGAGACGACGCGGTCGGCGTTCGACTGGTCGTCGAGGAACTTCAGCACGACCTTGCGGCCGAGCAGGCCACCCCCGTCGTTGACGATCTTGGCCCACGCCTCGTAGCCGCGCTGGATCCCCTTGCCCGGCTCGGAGAAATCCCCGGTGAGCGGCAGCGACACACCGATCAGGATCGGATCGCCGGCTCCGGACTTGCGACCGCGGCCGCAGCCGGCGGACACCAGCGCGGCGATCGCGATCGCGGCGGCGATTCCCCGCTCGATTCGGTACCTTGGATTCATCGATATGCTCCTTGCCGGCCGGCGTGCAGCCGATGAGTCGAGCGCGTCTGTACCATAGACTCGAATCTGCAAATCCGGCAAGTGCATCGCGTCCAGCTCCTAATTGATTTGGTATCGGAGCTGCCATGTGGGGATGTCGAGGATTCTGTTGGTCAGGCCACCTTGCCACTTGACAGCCCTACCTCTGGCGGTACACTCACAAGACCACGTCTGTCCGCGGCCCGCGGCCCGGCCTCACGGGCTTGCCTCCCGGGCCAGGCGCCCGAGATCGTCGCGCAAGCCGTCGACCGTGGAGGCGTACCCGCCAACCCCGCCGCGCCGGTGCGGCAGCGCAGGCAACGACTGAAGGCAGATCGGGCCGGTCACCGATCGCGCCGGCTGCGCCGAGCCGGCATGCTAGCGCCATGAAGACCGCGAGCACGCAGTGGCAAGAGACGGTCGGCGCCGACGAGGAGACCAGATTCCAGGGCTACGCCCAGCAGCTGGTCGAGCTGCAGCGCCGGGTCGGCGGCTCGGGCCGCGCGCTGCATCGCAACCAGCGACTTGACCTGCGCGCCACGTTCGAGGTGCTCGGCGGGCTGGCGGCGCACGCGCGCCACGGCCTGTTCGCGACGCCGAAGCGCCACGATGCGCAGATCCGGCTGTCGAACGGCAGCGGTGCGCATCAGGCCGATCACAGGCCCGATGTGCGCGGCTTCGCGGTCCGCGTCCTCGGCGTCGAACGGCCGGGCGCGCTCGGCAGCACGACCCACGCGCAGTGCTTCCTCCTCATCAACAGTGCCGCGTTCACGTTCCCCACGGCCGAGGCGTTCATGGGCGTCGTCGTTGCGGCCTCGCGCGGGCCGCTGCCCGTGCTGCGCCACATCATCAAGCAGCACGGCGTGATCGGCGGGCTCAAGCGCGCCCGCGAGCTCGGCAAGGGGCTCGGCAGGCCGTTCGCGGGTTTCGCGCGCGAGACGTTCCACTCCGCCGCACCGATCGCGTGCGGCCCGTATGCGGTCAAGCTCCGGCTGATGCCGGTCGGCGAGGGCGGGCCGCCGGCGCGGCGTGGCGACTGGACGCACGACATGCTCGCGCGGCTCGCCAAGGACGAGCTGCGCTGGGACCTGCAGCTGCAGTTCTTCGTCGACGCCGCGACGACCCCGATCGAGGACCCGACCGTGGTCTGGCCGGAGTCCGAGTCGCCGTTCGTCACCGTCGCGCGGCTCGTCGCGCCGGCACAGGATCCGAACAGCGCCGACGGAAAGTCGCTCGCCCAGCAGATCGAGGCCGGGAAGTTCGATCCGTGGATCGCGCTCGCCGAGCATCGACCGCTGGGCGAGATCATGCGCGCGCGCAAGGCCGCGTACTTCGCGAGCCAGCAGGCGCGTGGCGCGGTCGACTGACGCGCCGGCGTTGCGGTGGCTCGTGTATCCTGCGCGCGTGATCGCGATCCGCGCCGCCGTCCGCACCGACGCCTCACTCCTGCTTGCATACGTCGGCAAGAAGTCGGAGTTCGACCGCGCGACCGGTGTGTTCACCGGCGTCGTGGGCACGACGTGCGAGAAGATCGAGGCGACGCTGTTCGACGAGCCGCGCTTCGCGCACGCGCTCGTCGCCGAGGACGCCGCGGGCCCGCGCGGCTTCGCGCTGTACTACTTCCGCTACTCGTCGTTCGCCGGGCAACCGAGCCTGTGGCTCGACGATCTCTACGTCGACGCCGACGCGCGCGGCTCTGGCGTCGGCGCGGCGCTGCTGGCGCGCCTGGTCGAGCGTGCGCACGGTCACGGCTGCACGCACCTCGCGTGGACCGCGGCGGTCGCGAACCCTCGCGGCATCGCGTTCTACGAGCGCGAGGGCGCGGTCATCGTGAGTCGCGACGACAAGCAGGTGACGTTCCGGCTGCCCCTGTAGGCGCGGGCCGGGCCACCGCTGCCGGACGGTGGTACACCACGGCCATGGCGGCGCGGAAATCGCTGATGATCCTGATCGCGGGTCCCTATCGCTCCGGCACCGGCGACGATCCGGGCAAGCTGGCGGCCCATGTCGCGGCGATGGAGGCGGCGGCGCTGCCGATGTTCCGCGCCGGCCACGTGCCGGTGGTCGGCGAGTGGCTCGCGCTGCCGCTGTGCCAGCTCGCCGGCTCCACGCGGGTCGGCGACGCCGCGTTCCAGGAGGTGTTCCACCCGATCGCCGAGCGGCTGCTCGAGCACTGCGACGGCGTGCTGCGGGTCGGCGGCGCCTCGCAGGGTGCAGACCTGATGGTCGCGACCGCCGAGCGGCTCGGGCTCGCGGTCTACCGCCGGCTGGAGGACGTCCCCGGTTGCCGCGGTGGCACCTGACCAGCGCCCGTGTGGGCGTGGCAGATCCCGGTCACCAGCTGGAGCCAGCGCCGCCGCCGTCCGGGCTTCCGCCGGAGAACCCCGACGACGAATCCGAGCTCGACGACGAGCTCGACGACGATGATGACTCGGACGGCCGGGTCAGCTGCGAGGTGTAGCGCGTGTAGGAGTGGTTGCGATTGCAGTGCGCGCACGACTCGGTGACCTCGATCTCGCCGCCGTGATCGTAGGTGGCCTCGATGACGGTCCGGCTGGTCGACCTCGACGTCTTGTACGAGCAGCCAGCGCAGCTGTCGTAGCCGGAGAACCACCGGCCATGGCGGAACGTGCGAGACGCCTGGCAGCCGGGGCACACCAGGACCTCGTAGTCGACCGAGCCGATCGCCTCCTCCGTACGCTGCCCGGCGTCGAGCCTTGCATCGTCGGCGCGCTCGTCGAGCGCGAGCATCGTCCGCGGTGGCTGGCAGTCGAGGCAGGTGCGCTGGCGCCGTCGCGTGCGCGAGACCAGCGCGCCGCCGCCAACCAGGCCGAACACGGCGACGCCGACCGCGGCCAGAGCGCCGGCAGCTCCGCCGCCGCCCTGCGAGTCAGTCGTCGTCGCGAGCGCCGGGGCCGTGGGCGCGGAACCGTCAGTCGGGGCGGCTGACCGGGCGCCGGCCGAGGCGGGCGAGCCCGGGGAGCTCGACGAGCTCACCATCGGCGGCACGACGTCGCCGCTGGAGCGGTACTCGCCGTGCGGCGCGGCGCTGGTGGATTCGGCCGGCGCAGCCCGCACGTGCTCGTCGATTGCCTCGAGCCCGGCGACCAGGCCGGCTTGAAAGTCGCCCGCCTTGAACCGAGGCACCATGCGGTCACGCTGCATGTCCGCCAGCCACGCCGCGGGGAGCGCAGCTTCGATGCCGCGCCCGGTCTCGATCTCGAGCCGCCGCTTGCCCACGACCAGCAGCACCAGCACGCCTGTGGCGACGGCCCTCCCGCCTCGACCTACGCTGGCCAGCAGATGTCTGCATCGGCGCCACGGGCGGACAAGCGAGCGCGGCTTGGCGGGGACAGCGGCCGAATTGGCGGCGCTGGCGGCGATCGGGTAGCGTGGGCCCATGCTGCGCAGGCTCCGGCTCGTCGACTTCAAGAGCTTCGCCGACGAAGCAGTCGAACTCGCCCCGCTGACGCTGCTGGTGGGCGCGAACGCGTCGGGGAAGAGCAATTGCCTGGACGCCCTCCGGTTCTTGCACCAGACCGGGTCTGATCAAGGCGTCGTCGAGATCCTGGACGGCGACCAGCGTCCAGGGGGAGGGCCGAACGCCTGGCAGGGTCTCAGGGGAGGGTCCAAGGAGGTCAGCCGAATCGGGGCGGAATCGTTCCTCATCGAATCGACGTGGGACATCCCCGAGTTGCCGGACGCGGATATCTCCCGGCCCATCTCGGCCATGCACCGCATCCGTTGTCGGACGGTGCCACGCCCGGCATGGGAGGAAGAAGGGATCTATACCGGCGATGCAGGACCACTGCTGGTCGCGAGGGCGATCGCGCAAGGCGAGAGCGGCGCGCGGCGCATCGAATGGACATCCCCGACCGGGTCGGTCGAGACGACAAATGGGCACGACTACAGCATCCTGTGGACCATCCTCGGCAGCGTTGGGCCCGGTCATCCACGCGTGATCACAAACGAGGCATCGGACGCCGCAGTGGCGTTGAGCGAAGGCTTCAACAGCATCGTCGAGCTGGAGATCAATCCCGGACGGATGCGCGGTTACGGAAAGACGAACCGGGCAGAGATGGATTTCAACGGTGGGAACCTCTCCGGCGCGCTCTGGACGCTGTGTCGCGATCCCGAGCAGAAGCGGTCGCTCGTCGACTGGCTCACGGAGGTGCTGGCGCCCGAGATCGCCGATCTCGACTTCATCCACGTCGAGGAGCTGGGCGATGTGATGGCGATGCTCGTCGAGCGCGACGGCAAGCGCGTCTCATCGCGCAGCCTGTCGGACGGCACACTGCGCTTCCTGGGCATGCTCGTGGCACTACGCACGGCCGCGTCGGGCTCGGTCTTTCTCGTCGAGGAGATCGACGTCGGCCTCCACCCGGCGCGGCTGCACGTCCTGGTCGAGTTCCTGGAGGCGCTGGCGCGCGAGCGCCGGATCCAGGTCATCGCGACCACCCACTCCCCGGTGTTGCTGCAGGCGGTGCCGCGCGCGACGCTGCTCTCGGCGGTTGTGTTCGGCCGGGTCGCAGAGCACGAGGGGACGATCATGCGCCGCCTCGGCGATCTGCCGCGCTTCGAGGAGACACTGGAACGCACCGGGATTGACGAGCTGTTCGCGACAGGCTGGCTGGAGATGGCGCTGTGAAGGTCCTCGTCATCCCCGAGGATCCGATGCTCGATCAGTACATTCTCAAACCCGTCGTGGAGCGCATGTTCGCCGACCTGGGGCTGTCGGCGCGCGTCAACGTACTCTGGAATCCGCGGCTGCGCAGTGTGAACCAGGCGCTCGATTCTTCGATCGTGCGCCATATCGTCGGCACCTATTCGATGATCGATCTATTCCTTCTCACTGTCGACCGCGATGCCGACGAGCACCGCGCGAAGCGCGCTCGCTCGCTCGAGACCGAGCACCCTGGCCGCCTGTTTGCCTGTCTCGCCGTCGAGGAGGTCGAGGTCTGGATGCTGGCGCTCCACCGCGACCGCTTGCCGTCGCCGTGGGCGGAGATCCGCGGCGAGCGGGATCCCAAGGAGCGGTTCGCGCATCCGTTCCTCGCCGCGCACGCACCGAAGCTCGATGCCGGCCAGGGACGCAAATGGGCGATGCGCGATCTCGGTGTTCGCTGGAAGGGGCTACTCGACGTTTGTCCCGAGATTGCCGAGCTGAAGGCGCGCATCGCCAGCGAGTTCGGGCGGCGGTCCTGAACGACCGACTGCAGGCCGGGGTGAGGCCTTGAACGATGCGCCGACATCCGTCGCGGTAACCCCACGTGGGGCTCAGATCGGGCGGGCTGTCGCGTTCACTCCTCGAGATCCCGTGCGATCGCATCATAGGGGAGACCGGGGATGCGCGGCGTGCGCACGTCGAAGCCGTTCCGGCGATCCAGCGCCTCGAACACCCCGATCTTGTAGGCGAGCACGTCGGGGCCGCCCGCGTCGTAGCCCGCGGCATCATCGATGGCCTCGCCGGCGCGCAGCAGCGGCCAGCCGTGCACCGCCAGCGCGATCGCGAACGTGCTGCGCGCATGGAACTGCACGACGTCGCTCAGCTCGTCGGAAGCCATCTCGCGCGCCTCGTTCCAGATCAGGACCTCGCCGTCGCGCGCGGCGGTGAGCAGCTCGATGCGGCGCCCGCCGTGTTCGACCGCGAATCGCGCGCTGTGGTCATCGATCGTGATCCGATGCGCCGGCAGGTCGGCCCATACGAAGTCGATCGACCGCTTGAGAGCTGCGCGTCCGCGTCGCGATCTGCGATCGGGGCGAGCTCACCGCCCTCGACGAGTGGACGGACCATGGCTTCGAATTCGACCTGCTGGTCCTCGAACGCGACCCCGCGCGCCATGAATACAACCTAGCACCAGCCGACGCGTCGCATGGCGGCGCGTCGCGATGATAGCACGACCTTGCAGGCAGCATCGAGCGCGCGTCCGGGTCGATGCATCGCCGCTCGTCCGCGATGCGCGCATCGCCGGAGCATCGACCGCTCATTCGAGGCGAAGCCGCATCGCGAGCTGGAGCCGGGCTGCGGTGACATGCGCCGTGGTCGGCCGCTCGCTATCGGCGGAAGAACAGACGCGGTCTCTGCCGGAGCGGGAACTCGAGTTGTCGACAATCGACAAACGCGCGTGACATCGGCGCGCAACGCGCGGACCTCGATCGCTGGAGTGACGGCACGGCTCCGCATGCAAGAGATCACAGTGGTAGGTAGTTGGCTCCAATCGCATTCGGAGCGCGAGCCTTGCGCATCGCGGCATCGTGACCGCTTGGTGACCACGGTCACGAGGCGGCGCACCAGACAGCCATTCGACATCGAGATCCGCCGACGAGCCTGCCTGCGCTGTCGTCCCGGTCACTGCGCGACGGTCGAGCGAGGTCGTGAGACCGAGCATCGTCGGCCTCACGCCGCGACCCCGGTCAGGGCATTGTCAACAATGAGCTTTGCAATCTACGAGATGACAACGTGTCTCGCGATCTGCCGATCGGGTCGTTTCAATATCCCGGGCACACAATCGACCGATCAGGAATTAGTTGTTCGCTCGTAGTCGCAATACCCAGGAGGAAGCATGAGGTTACATCGTTGTTTTGTCTTGATTGCAGGGGTGTTTGCCGCACCCGGGTGTGTCGCGCCCGATGCCATCACCAGCGAGCCCGAGCACGAGGTCGCGCAGGTCGTCCAGCCGCCGCTCGCCGTCACCGATCGGACGGCCTGTGCCAGCGACCCGCGGGTCGCCGTCGGCGTGGTGGACATCGACACGTGCGTCGGTGCCGACCTGTTCTTCCGCGCACCGTTCGGAGGCAACGGGCGGACCTGCGCGACATGCCACCCGGTTGGCAACAACCTCACGATCGATCCGAAGTTCATCTCGACGCTGCCGCCCACCGATCCGTTGTTCGTGGCCGAGTTCGATTCGAATCTCAAGGAGCTCGAGCAGCCGCCGCAGATGCATCAGTTCAGCCTGATCCTCGAGAACGTGGACGGCTTCGATCCCGACCCGACCACACACTTCGTGCTGCGCAGCGTGCCGCACACGCTGTCGCTCGCGACCAGCATCACCCGGCCGCCCGGCAGCCCCAACCCACCCGCCGACCGCACGGGGTGGTCCGGCGACGGCGCCCCCGGGCCAGGCGCGCTGCGCGACTTCATGCAGGGGGCGATCCGGCAGCACTACACCAAGACCCTCGCCCGCGTGCCGGGGACGGACTTCAAGCCGGCCAGCGACGCCGAGCTCGACGCCATCGCTCAATTCATGAAGCTGACCGGCCGCAACAACGAGCTCACGCTCTCGACCGTGGTGATGTCCGACTCCGGTGCCGATGCGGGGCGCACCAAGTTCCTGGCGGTCGGGTGCGATTTCTGCCACGGCAACGCGGGCGCGAACGCGGGCGCTAGCAATTTCAACTTCAATACCGGCGTGGAGTCGTCGCGCAACCCCGCGCTCGCGATGTTCCCGCACGACGGCGGTTTCGGGACCACCGCCAACCCGGACGGCACGTTCGGCGATGGCACGTTCAACGTGCCGCCGCTGATCGAGGCCGCGGACACCGGCCCATTCTTCCACACCGCCACGTCGATCGTCGGGGCGTCCGCCCACAACGTGGTCACCGCGACCACGATCGAGGAAGCGGTCGCGTTCTATACCTCGCCGGCGTTTCGCAACGCGCCCGACGGCTTCCCGATCGCCCTCTCGGCGGCTGACATCGATAACGTCGGCCGATTCCTGCGCGGCCTCAACGCGGCATTCAACGCCGCGATCGCGATCAAGCGCATCGACGCCGAGCTCGCGATCGTCAACAAGTTCCACAATACTCAGCTCGCGATCCAGCGCGAGATGATCCGGCTCGCGAACGTCGAGGTCGGCGACGCGATCCGCGTGCTGTCCGAGGTGCAAGGGCTCAAC
>JBGQCL010000042.1:0-43733 GCA_041495365.1 Kofleriaceae bacterium
CGGGGCGCTGCCGCTCGCCGCCGCGGTCGGCACGCTGCGCGACGCCACGGCGGACGTCACGAGCGACGGCAGCGCGATCAGCGCCCACCTTCACGGCCGGCTCGGCCGCGGCACGATCGATGTCGCTGGCGATGCCCCGGCCGACCTCGCGGACGCGACCGTCCACCTGACGCTCCGCGAGGTGTCGCCGATCGCCGCGCTGCGGCCGGTGATCAGCGCCGAGCTCACCGCGCGCCTCCACCGCGCGGCCGGCCAGCTGCGCGGCCGCGTGACCGTCGCCGAGGGCGCGTCGATCGTGCTGCCCTCGCGCGACGGCACACCGCTGCTCGATCCCGCCGTGCCGCCCGACCTCGTGCTGGCCGGCGCGCCGGTCGCCCGGCCCCGCGATCCGCGGGCGCCCTCGCACCCCTGGCTCGTGCTCGACGTCGGGACGCCTCCGGTCCGGTTCGAGGCGCCCGAGCTCGCCCAGGGCGTCGGCGCAGCCGGCACGGTGCAGACCGACCGGCTGGAGGTCTCGATCGGCGACACCGTCGGCGTGGCCGGCAAGGTCCAGCTCGACAGCGACGACGTCGAGGTCTTCGGCCGGCGCTACCTCGTCGAGCCGACCCGCGATGGGCCGAGCAGCCTCGTGTTCGACGGCACGCTCGATCCGCGGGTCAGGATCGCGATGTCCTACCAGTTCCCGGACCTGACGCTCCACGTCGACCTGTCGGGCCGGGCCAGCAAGCTCGACCCGCCGAGGTTCTCCAGCGATCCGCCCGGCCTGTACACGCCGGACCAGCTGTTCGGGTTCTTCCTCGGCGGTGAGCCGAGCACCGATGCCGCCAGCCAGAACCGCGACCAGGCGCGCGAGGCGGTCGCCGGGGCCGGCACCCGCTTCCTGTCCGCCAAGCTCGGCCAGCAGCTCAACAAGGTCCTGCCGGTCAAGCTCACGCTGTCGTGCGAGCCCGATCCCGCCGCGACCACGGCGACCAGCGGGTCGTGCACCGCCGGCAAGTGGCTGTCGCAGCGGCTGTACCTCGCGTATCGCCACCGCCTCCAGCCTCGCCCCGACGAGAACGCCGAAGATGCCCAGCTCCAGGTCCGGATCGGCCGCGAGATCCTGTTCCAGGCCACCGGCGGCGATCGCGGCTACCTCGACGCCGATCTGCTGTGGCGGCACCGCTGGTGACCGGGTTTGTGTACTCGCCGGCGCGGCTGTGGGCCGAGCTGGACTCGGTGCAAGCAGCTGGCAGTTCGCGTCGAGCGACGAAGGCAGCTACACTCGCGCCGTTGGCCCCGCCCGCGCTCTTGCACACCGAGCTCGCCCTGCCGGCGCGCACGCCCCGTGACATCTTCGCGGTGTGCGATCCCGTGCGCGCGCTCACCCCGGAGGAGCAGCCGGTGTTGCACGAGGACCTCTCGGAGGTCCAGGGCGGTGATCGCTTCGGTCGGATCGAGCTCCGGCTACGTCGCGCCGGGCCGGGGCGCTACCTGCGCGAGCTGGTCACGGGGCACTCGGGCTGCGGCAAGTCCACCGAGCTGCTCCGGCTCGCCAGCGCGCTGCGCGTACCGAAAGACGGCGCCGCGTTCCATGTGGTGTACGTGGACGCCAACGCGTCGCTGAGCCCGCACGAGGCGCGGCTACCGCAGCTCCTCGTCGCCCTGCTCGCGGCGCTCGCCGAGGAACCGCGCTGGGATCTGCGCGCGACCCGCAGCGGGCCACCGCTGTGGGAGCGATTCCGCCGGATCGTCGGTGGGCTCGGTGATGCAGCCGGAGAGCTGGCGAATGCAGCGGGGTTCCCGCAGCTCCGCGCGCTGCTCAAGATCGATCTCGACCTCGCGCGCGGATTTCGCAAGGCCGCGCAGGACCACCTGCAGTCGCTGATCTCGGGGACGCAGGATCTGATCGGCGAGGTCACGCGCGCGCTGCCGCCCGAGCAGGGCGCGATCGTGTTCATCCTCGACAACCTGGAGAAGATCCCAGAAGGGGAGACCGAAGGCGGCGTATCGGCGCACGAGGCGCTGTTCTCGCGCGAGCTGCCGCTGCTCGAGGTACCGGCGCACCTGGTGCTGACTTACCCGATCGCGCTCAACTACGACGCGGTCGAGCTGAGCCAGCGGTTCGCGCACGCGATCCAGACCACGATCCCGATGGTCGGAGTGCGCGCCAAGCCCGAGGTCACGCCGCGCGGCGACGACGCGCGCGGGATCGCGGCGCTGCGCCGGCTGCTCGCGCGCCGGGTGGCGCTCGATGCGGTGTTCGAGGGCGAGGAGGCGATCACCGAGCTGGTCCGGCTGTCGGGCGGCTGCGTGCACGACCTGCTCAGGATCATGGGCGAGCTGCCGAGCTTCGCGGAGCCGCCGTACGCGCTCACCCACGTGCGCGAGGTCGCCGCGGAGATCAGCAATCAGTACGAGCGCATGCTCCAGGGCAAGCCGTTCCTGGGGCTGCTCCACGCGATCGATCACACCGGCGAGTTCCCGGCGGACACCCAGGACGCCTGGAAGCGCCAGATGTTGATGTCGCTGACGGTGCTCGAGTACGACACGGGCACCTGGTACGACGTGCACCCGCTGGTCAAGGCGACGCGCGCATTCCGCTCCGCGGCGCCGGCGCGATGATCGGGGGCGGCCTCGAGCTCGGGCCGGCGAACGACGCCAGGCTCCTGCGGCTGCGCCACCAGCTCGCGCTCGGCTGCGGGTTCCAGCTCGTGATCGTCGAGGCCGAGCCCGGACCGATCCGGCGCGAGGTGATACGGCGGATCCTGAGCTGGGCGCGGCGGCCGGAGATCGGCCCGCTGGTGGAGCGGGTGCTCGAGCCGGGCCAGGCGCTCGAGGCACAGCTCGCGGTCGACGGCGGCGCGGTGGTGAGCGGCCTCGAGCGCACGGACCCAGGACCGGACGGGCCGCGCGACTGGGTGGCCGAGCTGAACTGGGTGCGCGAGCAGCTCCCGGCGCTGGTGCACGGACCCATGGTGCTGGTGGTCTCGCAGGCGGTGCATCGCGCGCTGTTCGAGCGCGCGCCGGACCTGTACCGCTGGCGCCGGCACGCCGAGCGGATCGCCATCGAGGACGGCGCGATCGCGCGGCCGCTCCGATCGCCGGGAGATCGAGGCTTGATCGCGGCGCGCGATCACTTCCAGGCAGTGATCGCAGCGGATACAGATCCCGCGGACCATGTCCGACACGCGATCACGCTCGCTGACGTGCTGCTCGAGCTCGACGACGAGCCTGAGGCGTCGCGTGTGCTGGACGGCTGTCCGCCGCTAGGCGATGACGAAGCCGAGCACCGTCGGTTGCGTGCTGACGTTCAAGAGTTGCGCGCGGCCTGCGCACTGGCGCGATCTGACTTTGCGCATGCCAACGCGCTACTCGGTGGCCTTGAGCACAATGACGACCCAATGATCACGGCACGCGCAGCGTTGACATGCGGGTATCTCCATATGGTCAGCGGCGAATGGGATCAGGCGCGCGGAGCGCTCGAGCGCGCCGCGACTGCCGCCGAGGCAACTGGCTCGACCAGCATGGTCCTGAATGCGCTCGAGGCAATCGTCCAGACAGAGCTAGCGAGGGGAGAGATCGATGCGGCGTGGGTAGCGATCGACGCATTCGTCCGGGGGCTGCATGAGCTCCGGGAGCCGAGCGCATTCAGACGACTGTACCGGCTCGCGAATGCCGCGCTTCCCGTCTATCCGGAGGAAGGAATTCGACTGGTCGACGCTGCCCTTGCGATCGCAGACGATACCAGCGACCTCGGAGAGACCTTGTGGCTAGGCATGCAGCGCGCCATGGTAGCGGAGCGGCTCGGCAACAACGCGGAAGTTCGCGCGGCGTTGGCCCAGATGTTGGCGCGAGTTCGCACGCAAGATTCGGTGGTGGCGTGGGCTCTTGTCGATGCTATCTCGGCCATGTTTCAGGCGCACAAGCAGCTCGCCAGCCCAGATGCTCCCGTGGAGGAGGCGATCGCTGATGCGCTGGTCACTGCCCGGAATCAATTGCGGCGTACACACCCTCAGATTGCAGCGATGGTGGCGCGGCGGCTCGGCGCGGTGCGACGACGCGCCGGTCAGCTCGCCCCCGCACGAGCAGCGTATCGCCAGGCCGAGACCGATGCACGCGCGGCGAACGACCTTGGACAGGCTGCGGAGGCGGCACTGAAGGCGCTCGAAATCGACATCGAGATCGAAGGCGAGCTGCCGTCGGACGCCGCGCTCGATGAGCTGCGGGCGATCGCGGGACCCGCGCAGGCGGCTGGTCAAGTGAGCCGCGAGGCCGCGGCCCGGCTGACCCTCGGGCGGGGTCTGCTCGCGCGCGGGGCACGGGATGCAGCAGTCGCTGAGTTAACGCGCGCCCAGGAGTGCTTCGCGGCGTGCGCGGACGATGACGGCGAGGCTGCGGCCACTCGCTGGCTCGACGCGGCGAGGCAAGGCGCTGCAACAAGGCCAGAAGACCAGGACGAGACCGAGCATCGGTGAAATAATGCCGGCCGTGCGCGCCCCTGCCCGACCCCCGGCCTCCCGTCCGCGCCGCGCCGCTGTCCTCGGTGTCCTCCTCGGCGCGCTGGTCGGCGCGTGCGCGGGGCGGCCGCCTGCGCCGGCGGTGTCGACCGCGCCCGCCGGCGAGCCGCCGCCGGGCCACCTGCGGTCGCCGGCGCAGTTCGCGGCGATCGCCGATCGCGCGGCGCGGTCGCGGGCGCTGTTCGTCGAGGCCGGCCGGGTCCTGACCCACCCGCGCTGCGTCAACTGCCACCCGGCCGACGAGACGCCGCGCCAGGGCGACGACCACGCGCTGCACGATCCGCCGGTGCTGCGCGGCGCCGAGGACCGCGGCATCGCCGCCCTGGGCTGCGATACCTGCCACCAGGACCGCAACGCCGAGCTCGCCCGCGTCCCCGGCGCGCCGAGCTGGCACCTCGCGCCGGTGACGATGGCCTGGCTCGGCAAGTCGCCGGCGGCGATCTGCACCCAGATCAAGGACCCCGTGCGCAACGGCCACCGCACGCTCCCCATGATCCAGGACCACATGGCGCACGACGCGCTGGTCGGCTGGGCCTGGCAGCCCGGCGCCGGCCGCGCGCCGGCACCCGGCAGCCAGGCCGAGCTCGGCGCGCTCGTCCAGGCCTGGATCGACACCGGCGCCGAGTGCCCCACCGACGGTCCGCTCCAGGAGGTCCCGCGATGATCCAGCTGACGGTCAACGGCGTCGCCCACGAGGTCGACGCGGACGGCGAGATGCCACTGCTGTGGGCGCTGCGCGATCTGCTCGGCCTCACCGGCACCAAGTACGGCTGCGGCGAGGCGCTGTGCGGCGCGTGCACGGTCCACCTCGACGGCCGCGCGGTGCGGTCGTGCGTCACGCCGCTGCGCCGCGCCGCGGGCCGCGCGGTCACGACGATCGAGGGCCTGTCGCCCGCCGGCGACCATCCGGTGCAGCGCGCCTGGGTCGAGCTCGGCGTGCCGCAGTGCGGGTTCTGCCAGGCCGGCCAGATCATGACCGCCGCGGCGCTGCTCGCCGAGAACCCGCACCCGACCGACGACGACATCGACCATTCGATGGCCGGCAACCTGTGCCGGTGCGGGACGTACGTGCGGATCCGCGCCGCGATCCGGAAGGTGGCAGGCACATGAGCTCGAAAACGGAACAGCGAGCGAGCACTGACCTCCCCGGTGCAGGGCCGCGCGACGCGACGCGCGGAGGGGTGAATCGCGCGGCATTGCCGCGCGAGAGGGGACGGGAAAGTCCCCTGTTGGTCGAGGTTTCACGGCGCGGGTTCCTCGCCGGTCTCGGCGCGGCGTCGGCCGGGCTCGCGCTGGGCTGGCGGATCCTCGATGCCGGCGACGCCGCGGCCGAGGCGACCGCGGCCACCGCCGCCGCGGGCGCCCCGGTGTTCGCGCCCAACCCGTTCATCCAGATCGGCGTCGACGGCGTGGTCACCATCGTGTGCGCCCGGTCCGAGATGGGCCAGGGCATCCGCAGCTCGCTGCCCGTCCTGATCGCCGACGAGTTCGGCGCCGATCCGGCGAAGATCCGCGTCGTACAGGGCGACACCGACGCGAAGTACGGCGACCAGAACACCGACGGCTCGACCAGCATCCGCAACTTCTTCGAGCCGATGCGCCAGGTCGCCGCCACCGCGCGCGCGATGCTGGTCGCCGCCGCCGCCGCGCGCTGGCGCGTCCCCGCGGCCCGGCTCACGACCCGGAGCGACGCGGTCCACGATCCCCGGACCGGCAAGTCGCTCGGCTTCGCTACGCTCGCCGCCGCGGCCGCCGCGCTGCCGGTCCCCAAGACCGCCGCGCTGCGCCCGCAGAGCGAGCTCACCCACCTCGGCACCGAGCTGCCGCTGCGCGACGGCGCCGACTACGTGACCGGCAAGGCCGCGTACGGCGCCGACGTCCGCGTGCCCGGCATGCTGACCGCGGTGATCGCCCGCCCGCCCGCCGTGTTCGGCAAGCTCGCGCGGCTCGACGACCGCCGCGCCCGCGCGGTGCCAGGCGTGCGCCAGGTCGTCCCGCTGCCCGCCCTGACCCCGCCGGCCGGCTCGCAGCCGCTCGGCGGCGTCGCGGTGATCGCCGATCACACCTACGCCGCGATCCGCGGCCGCGCCGCGCTCGACCTCGCGTGGGATGCCGGCCCCAACGGCGACTACGACTCGCAGCGCTACACCGACCAGCTGCTCGCCGCGGTGCGCGCGCCGGGCGAGACCGTCCGCAAGGTCGGCGACGCCGATCGCGCGCTCGCCGGCGCCGCCCGCCGCGTCGAGGCCGAGTACCTCGTACCGCACCTGACCCACGCGCCGATGGAGCCGCCCGCCGCGCTGGTCAAGCTCGACGGCGACCGCTGCGAGGTATGGACCTGCACCCAGGACCCGCAGGACGCCCAGGAGGCGGTCGCCAAGGCGCTCGGCCTGTCCCCGGCCCGCGTGACGGTCCACGTCACGTTCCTCGGCGGCGGGTTCGGCCGCAAGTCGATGCCGGACTACGCCGTCGAGGCCGCGCTGCTCGCCAAGGCCGCCGGCGCGCCGGTCCGGGTCCAGTGGACCCGCGAGGACGAGATCCGCCACGGCTACTACCACACCCACAGCGCGCAGGCGCTCGCGGCGGGGCTCGACGCCGGCGGCAACGTCGTCGCGTGGCGCCACCGCATCGCGTTTCCGTCGATCAGCGCGACGTTCGCGTCCGACAAGGGCCACCCGAGCCTCGGCGAGCTGTCGCAGGGCATCATCGACCTGCCGCTCGCGATCCCCAACGTCGTCATCCAGACCGGCCCCGCGCCGCAGCACGTCCGCATCGGCTGGATGCGCTCGGTCAACAACGTCCAGCACGCGTTCGCGGTCCAGTCGTTCATCGCCGAGCTCGCCGCCGCGACTCGGCGCGACCCGCGCGACATGCTGCTCGCCATCCTCGGCCCCGGCCGCACGCTGACCCAGGAGGAGCAGGGCGTCGAGAAGCTCACCAACTACGGCGCGCCGCTCGCCCGGCACCCGATCGACGTCGCGCGGTTCCACCGCGTGATCGAGCGGGTCACCCAGGCCGCCGGGTGGGACACCGCGCAGCGCTCCGGGCGCGCGCTCGGCCTCGCCGTCCACCGCAGCTTCCTCAGCTACATCGCGGTCGTCGCCCAGGTCGGCAAGGGCCCGCGCGGCGAGCTGCGCGTCGAGCAGGCGTGGATCGCCGCCGATGCCGGCACGATCGTCAACGCCGACCGCGTGCGCGCCCAGCTCGAGGGCGCGTTCGTGTTCGGCATGACCACCGCGCTGCACGCCGCGATCACCGTCAAGCGCGGCGCGGTCGAGCAATCCAACTTCCGCGATTACCCGCTGACCCGGATCGGCGAGGTGCCGCGCAAGATCCACGTCGAGCTGATCGCCAGCGATGGCCCGCCCGGCGGGGTCGGCGAACCCGGCGTCCCGCCGGTCGCGCCGGCGATCCTCAACGCGGTGTTCGCCCTCACCGGCCAGCGCGTCCGGACCCTGCCGCTGGTCCGCGCGCCGGTCGTGTCGCCGGCCTGAGTCGCCCGCGGATTCGACTCCTGCGATGAATCGCTCGGCCGCTGGAGGGCTGGCGTATGTGCGTATCGCTGGCGTCGCCGCGCGCGCGTGCGCCTTTCGAAGACGGGTAGCGTGTCGGGAGCTGTGGGTTCGCAGGCGCGCCAAGAAGCGCGCGATGCGCGTGTCGGATTTTCCGAGGTCGCGGCGCCTCCCCCACCAGGACGCTTTCAGAGGGGGACCGACCGTGAGGATACATTTGGCTGCGATAGTCGTTGTGGGTGCCGCAGTGGCAGGCTGTGGCTCGACCACGCCGTGGGCCGCCAGCCCGATCCAGGGTGCATCGTTCATCGTCCAGCCGCCGATGGCCGCGTACGTCAAGGAGCTGGACGAGCGCGAGCAACGCGAGCAGGTGCGCGACTGGGCGGTGATCGGCACGGTGGCGCACATGGGGGCGACTCCGGAACAGGCCGCCGCCGCGACCTACGAGCTGCCGCCGGCGCGGCTGCCGTACCTCGAGAACCTGTACTCGTTCGAGTACAGCCACGGGCGGCGGGTCTACCTCGGCAAGCGCGTCCTGCTGTTCCGCGACAGCGACGATCCCGACCCGCAAGCCACCCTCGGCCGGCTCGCGGATCGCGTGCGGATGGAGAACGGCGAGCTGCCGCCGACCGTCGAGGTTTATCTGATCAACGACCTGCGCGACCACGGCACGATCCTGGTTGACCGGGTCCGCGATGCCACCCACGACGAGCTGTTCTCGCCGATGTACGGCTACATCGAGGGTGAGGTCCGCGATGCCGCGTCGCTGACCTCGTGGCTCGCCCAGGTCGACGACCTGACGTTTGCCTCGGTCGGCGCGGACGGCCGCATGCGGCTCGGTGGCCGCCGGTTCCCTCACACGCGCACCGCCAACCTCACCACCGAGGACGTCGCGGCGCTGTACCAGGCACACGAGGAGCTGTACCAGCCGCGGGCGAAGGCCGGGCAACAGCTCGCGGCGCTGCCCACGGCGGTGAAGACCGCCGCCGAGCACGCGATCGCGCTGGCGCCGGCGGGAGACGACGATGCCTGGTGGGGTGCAAGGCTGGCCGCCCGGGACCTTGCAGCGTACGAGGACCAGGGCGCGACGCTGCAGGCGATCGATGTGCTAAGCCAGCCGGTACAGTCGCCTGGCTTCTCGCTCGATCCCGAGTGGCTCCCGGATCCTCGCGACCCCACCCAGCCGCTCATCCTCTCGCGGCTGCGCGCGTTTGCCGAGGACCCATGCCGGGAGCTGCGGGCGATCGTTCGCGAGGCAGACGCGCTGGAGAAGGAACAACCGGATGTGACCCGCCAGATGGCGCGTGCGGACAGAGCACTCGACGTACGCAAGGCAGTCCAGCGCAGGCTCGGGTCACTGGCAGAGGTATGCCGGCGCATCCAGCGGAGCGTGGCTCCGCGGTTGCGTGAGATCGTGGCTGACGTGGCCGGGTCGCCACCTGCGCAATGGAATACGGCGCTCGCTCCCTACTATCAGCTGCACCATGACACCCTGAGCGACGCTCGCCGGGAGGGCTTCGACTCTGACGCATGGCTCACGTTTGTCGTCCTGGACTTCTACATCTTCGAGATGAAGGTCCAGTGTGGGCGATACACCGGTTTGGCCGGTACGCGGGTCGCAATGACGATGTTCTATACCGACCTGGCGGCAAAGCTGTGGGAGGGCACGGACTATGGATTGTCCGCGCCAGTGATCGATGTACCGGGATTTCTATCCGCACCCCGGCTCAATCTGCCTGCCATATTTCATGATCACGTGCAGGAGTTCCTGGGGACGCGCCTGTGGTTCGGTGTGCGCGCCAGTGGAGTATCGCGGCTCGCGAAGAGCGATCGCAAGAGCTTCGCGTTCGATCATCGCTTCACGCGAGTCTACGCGGCCGGCCACGATGACGCGAACCCCGGAGTCGAGGCGGCGCCGCCCGAGGACTCGCGCCGAACGATCGGTTGGTGGGATCATCATTACGACGATGTCGCTGACTACGAGCAGGAGTACCACCGGCTGAACCAGATCTCGAAGTGGTCGCTGGTCACGGCAGCGCTCGTGGACTCGGTACGGGGCAGCTACCTCCGCGCAGTGGCCGTGCGGAAGGATCTCGAGTTCGTGCCCTGGTACGAGGCGAACGGGTCGCGGTTGCGGTTCTCGGAGCCGTTGCCCGTCGCCCAGGCCGAGATACCGTGCAAGGAGTGCCTGCCGATCATCAGCTCGTACTCGTACTGGACGGCGGGAGTCTTCATGGCGATGTACGGTGGCGTCAGCACCGCCGCACGAGACGCTCCGGCGAAGGTGCCCACCGTCGATCCCGCCGCGGAGCCGGGTGCGCGCCTGCCACATGGCAAGGATCTCGGCGCTGGTAGGGGCGGCACTGCCACGCACGCCGTGCCGGAGCGCAGCGGCAGCGAGGTGACGTTCAAGGACGCCGAAAGCGTGGTGACGCGCAGCAACACCGGCGACGTCTCGCTCGGCAAGCAGGTCGTGCGCTACCGGCCGGGGGCCACGCCCGATGCGATCGACGTCCACGCCGGCGACGTCGGCACGCTGGAGATGAAGGCCCGATCGAGCGAGGTCGACCTACAGTGGACCGACGGCGAGGTCGAGCAGGAGCGCATCGAGGCGCCGGCGCGCGCCAGGACGATCGCGGAGGCCGACGAGCTCGCCGCGCACGGTTACATCCGCGAGGCAGCGCCCGCCTACGAGCGCGCCGCGACCCCTGCGCGCGCTGGCGCGCCGAAGACCGCGGCCGACCTGGCGCGCGAAGCCATCGCCGAGGCGGCGCACGGTCGGGCGCTCAAGGTTCTGGAGAAGGTGAAGGCGCTCGAAGGTCAAGGGCGCCAGCTGTCTGCGGAGCTGAAGGATGCGGTCGCCAACGCGGTCGGGGAGATCGGCACCCCGGCGTCGCGCGCCTTCGTCGAGGAGGCGCTGCAGACCGGCAAGCCGCTGACGACCGCGAACGGCGGGCTCGCCGCCGATCGAGGCCAGGTCGTCATGCGCGGTGTCGTTCGCGACATCGAGGGTGCGCGCCCGGCCGCGCGGCGGACCACCGGGCAGGTTCGACCCAATCCCGCGATCCCCAAGGACGCCGAGTTCTATCTCGACGAGCAGTTCCGCTCGACCCGCGACGGCAACCTCCCGCAGCTCGGCGGCGACGTCTCGCGCCTGGTGGGCCGGCCCGACGTCACCGTGGAGGTGCTGGAGCGCAGCGAGATCGGCTCGGTCGATCGGATCGTCGATCCGGCCACCCGGAGGACGTACGACCGGATCTACACCGGGAAGGAGGCCGGGGGCACCGCGTATGGCAGGCCCATTGTGCTGATCCGCCGATCCTCGCCGATGCCCGCGAATCAGAACTCGCCCGCCGTAGATCACACAGTGGCGGTGCGGGCGGCCGGTGCAGCGCCCGGGCCGATCTCCTCACCGGCGCCATCGGCCGGTGCACCGGTGAACCTGTCGTCGAGCGCGCACCCGTTTGCGCCGGTCGCGCAGGAACCGCCTCGCCGCGCCGCCGGCTGTGCTCGATAACACCGACCTCAACGCGCTGCTCGCCGAGGCTCGCTCCCTGGAGGCCCAGGGCCGGGCCTCGGACGCCCTGGTCTCGCTGATCGTTGTCGTCGGTGATCTGCTCGGCCGCCACAAGACCCACCAGTACGTGTTCGAGTGGATGGCCCAGCTGCAGAGCGGGCTCGGCGAGCACCAAGCCGCGGAGCGCTCCGCGATCGCCGCGCGCCAGATCGCCGAGGAAGCGCACCACGGCCCCGGGATGTTCCGGATGGATGTCCTGCGCGCCAAGATCGCGTGCGACGCGCAGGATCTGGCTCGCGCGGAGGCGTTGCTCGCCGGCTTGCGCGGCGATGGGCCGCCGCTCGGGACGCCGTCGACCGACCGGCGCGACGCGATCGTGGGCTGGCTGCGCGACCTGCGCTTCTCCGATCGCCCGCGCGAGAATATCGCGCCGATCCAGGTCGAGTTCGCGGCGTGCATGGCGGACCTGTGGTCCGAGCGCGGCAAGTACGAGTCGGCGCTGACGGTGCTCGATGTCGTGGTGCCGAGCTTGCCGGGTGCGGGGCCGACGGTGAATGCGAACCAGTTCCGACTGCGCCAGGTCGAGCTGCTGCTCGCCGCGGGTCGCCTCCACGACGCGACCGTCCGGCTCGACGCGCTGGCGCCCGGCACCGGCGTCGATCGCGTCCGGGTCGCGCTGGTGCGGGCGCGCGTGGCGCTGGCAGGGGGGCAGCTCGCTCGTGCGCTCGAGCAACTCGACGTGCTCGCGGCCGCGCCCACCGGCGATCCACAGCTGTTCAGCGCGGCGGCGCTGGCCCGGCTCGCCGTGCTGATCGAGCTCAACCTGCACGAGACCGCGCAGCGCACCATCGGCGACGCGATCGCGAGCCTCACCGCCACCGGCGCTCCGCCGCGCACGATCGCGCTGCTGGAGCAAGCGCGGCGCGACGCGAACGAGCGGCAGCGTTCGACGCTGACACTGTGGGAGCAGCCGTTCGCCGCCGGCCGGGCGAACGACGCCGCCGCGGCACCCGCGGTCGAGGCCGAGCCCGACCTTGCAGGCTGGTCGTTCTCCGCGGCATGGACCGCCGCCGCCAATCGCGTGTTCGCCGCGCTCGAGCGTCAGGACGTCCCGGCGGCGGTCGCCGCGCATGCCGAGCTGGCGCGGCTCGTACGCGGCTCCGAATCGGAGCTCATCGCGTGCCGGGTCGAGCTGTCCGCCGCGCTGGTCGCATACTACCGCGGCACCCGGGCAACCGACCGGTTCCTCGCGATCTCTGACCGGCTCCGGGCGATCGGTGCGCGGATCGCCGAGGCCCAGGCGGTGCGATTCGCATCGTGGGCCGCGGCCCGCAACCGGGCACTCGATGACTACGCTCGCCTGGCCCGCCGAGCCTCCAACCTGATCGATGTGATCGCTGGCGAGCTCGATGCCAAGGATCGCGCGCTGTTCCTGCTCAACAAGTGGACCGGACGCGACGAACTGGCGTCGGTGCTCGTGCGCAACCTGCTCCGTGATCGGCGCGACCGGCCGCGCGCGCCGAGCCGGCGCCGGCTGTGCCGCGGGTTTCGCGAGATCGAGCAGCTGACCCACTGGCCGATCGAGGATGCGCTCGGCGAACCCCAGGCGGCGGCTCTGGCGGGCGATGCCTCACCGGACCTGGCGCTCACCTGGGTCCGCGCGCGGCTCGCCGCCGGTCCGGCCCGCGGTCAGGCGCGCGGCGCGATCACGCTGCGCTGGTGGCCGAGCCTGTGGTGGTTTCCGGCGCGCACGCTGGTGCTGCACTACCACGTGATGCCGGACCGTACGTACCTGTTCCGGATCGCCCGACGCCACATCGACGTGGTGATCTTGCCGGTCGGTCGGATCCACTTCACGCGCAGCATGGCCGAGGTCGCAGGGAGCGACGGCGATCTGCGCGATCTGGCCTCCGACCTCGGCATCCCCGAGGCGCTGGCGCGGTTTCCTGCGGCGCGGAGGCTGGTGATCGTGCCGCATGATGCGCTCGCCAACACACCGTTTGCCGCGCTGCCGATCGGCGATCGTCGCCTGTGCGAGCTCCTGCCGATCAGCCAGGTCGATCGACTCAGCCGGCTGGTGCGCGGCCGCCCGCGATCGCCCGGGAAGCCGGAGCGCTTGCTGTGCGCCGGCCGGGCGAGCTACGCCGGCTCCGGGCTGCCCGATCTGCCCGGCGCGGAGCGCGAGGTCGCCGCGGTGCTCGACGCGATCGGCTGTACCGAGCCGCCACATCGCGACGCAACCTGCCGGGACCTGCTCGCCGAGCTGCCGCGCGCCACGCACCTTCACCTCGCGGCGCACGGCGTGTTCGATTTCCACGATCCGGCGCGCAGCGGTGTCAAGCTGGGCGATGGCCTCGGTGGCTACGAGACGCTGACCCTGCATGATCTGCGGCGAACCGACCTGCGCGGGCTCGCGCTTGCGACGCTCGCGACCTGCCGTTCCGCCGAGCACGTTACCCTGCCGGGCCGCGAGCGGATCTGCCTGCCGACCGCGCTGCTCGATGCCGGCGCGCGCGGCGTGATCGCGTCGCTGTGGCCGGTCGACGACGCCGCCTCGGTCGAGGTCATGACTGCGTTGTACCGGCAGCTGGCGAGCAAGCCGCCGTCCATGGCGCTGGCCGACACGCAGACCGCGATGCGGGGTGCGCGGCCGGTCCACCACTGGGCGGGCCTGGTGTTCTACGGCAACGACTGAGCACGGCGGGCGATGCGCTTCAGTTCTGGAACACCTCGTCGAGCGCGTCGACCAGGCTGACCAGGTCGTCGTGCAGCTCCGCGTGCTCGACGTCCAGGTTGACATACCGGGCCGAGGCCTCGGCAGCGCTGCGGATCTGATCGCGGAACGCCCTCAGGTTGGCAGCGTCGGAGTTCCGCGAGAACCACATCGTGGCATGCGGCGCACACAGCGCATCGTCGCGCGAGGTCCACCCGCGGTCGAGCAGGCAGTCCTTGAGGCGCGACCAGCGGGCATCCGGCATGGCCCGTGGTCGTGCAGGCGGCATGCCGCTCGCGTATTCAGCGATCTCGGCGCTTGCCCAGCAAGCCGCGGATCGCCGATCGCGCGCCCAGGCGCGGCAGCTGGGTCAGTGAGCGCGCCAGCGCGATCGCGAGCTGGAGCGGCGAATCGCCCCGGGCCTCGACCGCCGTGCGCACACCGGCGGTGACGTCCTCGAGGGCGCCCCGCGCGATCGTGCGTGAGCCGTCGCTGCGGATCTCGACCACCAGCCGCGCGACCACCGGCGGCTCGGCCTGCAGCTCCCCGGGCGGGGCTCGCACGAGCTCGGGCTTGTCGGACGGCTTCATGGCTGCAGCGTAGCGCACCGCGCGCGCTGTGTTAGGAAGTTCGCGGTGCGGCGGCGCGTATCACGAAACGAGGAGGACCCGGGTGACCTACGACTACAAGAAGGTCTCGACGCAGGGCTCGCAGAGCCGAGCGGCCGTCACCGGGCCGTCGCCAGGCAAGCAGACGCTGACCGAGCAGCTCCCTGCGATGCAGCGCAAGGCGGTCACCGGGCCGGGCGCCGACCACGACATGGCGGCCGACGTCGCGTTCGGCGGCATCGTCAAGTCGGTCGTCACCGACGACGTCCCGCTGGTCAGCGACGCCAGCAAGCCCAAGGACACCGAGGTCGCCAAGCTCAAGAAGACCGATCAGGTCCGCCCGGTCGACCTCGGCGTCGGCAGCGCGTTCAACAAGGGCAGCGACGGCACCGGCAAGACCTGGTGGAAGGTCTCGGTGATCAAGGGGCCGAACACCGGCAAGGAGGGCTGGATCCAGGTCGGTAGCCTCGGCAGCATCCTGACGGTCAAGAACGCCGGCAAGCTCGAGAGCACGACCAAGGTCGGCGACGGCGCCGTCGAGGTCCACACCGGCCAGGAGCTGGAGCGCGAGGGCGCGCCGGACGGCGACAACAACTTCGCGCTGACCTACCAGGGCAAGGACGCGGACGACGCCAAGTGGCTGCAGTTCATCTGGCGCGAGGTGGTTGGCATCGATGACAAGGCCACCTCGACGCCGGTCAAGGAGACGATCACCACGACCGGCGGCACCTACGACCTGACCGACAACGGCACGTACGACAAGTTCGGCAAGCCGGCGAAGAACAACTACAACACCGACTGCCCGGACAAGAGCAACCCGTTCTACGAGACGGTCGGCGAGTCGGACCGCACGGCGGACTCGACCAAGATGATCGACCTGCCCGGCGCGGCGGTGAGCCAGGTCAAGGGCGCGTTCAAGAACGGCGCGAAGAAGGTCGCCTCGCGCGCGCACTTCTCGACGTTCCTGATCAAGGGCCGCAAGGTCGCGTTCCAGACCGCGATCGACATCGCCTGGGACTTCCAGAAGAAGGAGGACGCCGATGCGCCGCCCAAGGGCGCGCACACGGTGTCGGGCTCGGCGGAGGCTGCGTCGCTGCCCGCGACCATCGCCGAACGGTTCCACGACCAGTACCCGGGGTTCAAGGACATCAAGTAGCCTCGACGTCATGTCGACCTCGGTCCGGTCCGCCGCGCTGGCCGTGCTGATCGCGTCGGCGCACGGCTGCGGGCGGCCGCCGTCGTCGCCCACCGCGAGGAGCAGCTCCATGGACATCACCGGCACGCTCGAGTTCGATGGCCGTCCCCTCGGTGACGTGACGCTCGCGCTGGTCGCCGATGACGGCCGGACGGTCGCGGTCGCGCGCAGCGACGCCGCGGGACGGTTCTCGCTGCCCGGAGCCGTGGTCCCCGCAGCGCCTTCGACGAGCTGGGTCGTGGCCAAGCTGCAGGCGCCGGTGGTCGGCGCCGTCGCCGCGCCGGTGACCGCCGGCGGGGCGCCGATCGCGCTGGTCGCATCGACCGCGCAGTCCGCGACGCTGACCGTCGACCTCGAGCTGCCGCCGGGCGCCGCGCCGGTCGACTGGTACGAGGTCAGCGTCACCCCGACCCGGCTCGACGGCGTGCCGGCGCCGGCGCTGCGGACCCTGACGCTCGACGGCATGGGTCCGGCGCGCAGCAACGCCTATCACAAGCTGCGCGTCGAGGGCACGCGGGTGCAGCTGCGCGTCCTGCCGGGGACCTACGACGTCCGCGCGGCTCACGTGGTCGACGGTCCCAAGCAGGTCCCGCCGCCCGCGAGCTGGGTCAGCGGCAGCGCGCGGCTCGACGATGACCGCGTGGTCGCCGCCGACCTGGAGTACGTCTCGGTGGACGTGCGTCGCGACACCCGGCTGCGGGTGACGATGGTCCCGGCGAGCAACTGACGCGGTGGCCCCAGCCGCCGGCGTCGCTTGGCTCAGCGATGGTCGAACTCCCGCAGGGCGAGGTCGAGGGCGCCCGCGTCGCATCACCGGCTCGCTGTGCGCTGCCAGGCGCTCGCCACCCCGCGGATCCGCTCGATCGCCTCGGCGAGGATCGCGCTCGACGACGCGAACGAGAACCGGACGAAGCCCTCGCCCGACGGGCCGAACGCCGCGCCGGGGATCGCCGCGACGCCGGCCTGCTCGAGCAGGATCCGGCAGACCTCCCCGGCGGCGATCCCGGTGCCCGCGACGTTGACCCAGGCGTAGAACGCGCCCTCGGGCGGGGCGCAGCGAAAGCCGGGGATGCGGTCGAGGTCGCGCACGAACTGATCGCGCCGGCGGTGGAACTCCGCCACCATGCGCGGCGTGGCCTGGTCGCGATCGCGCAGCGCCTCGATCGCGGCGAGTTGGGTGAACTCGGCGACGCAGGTGTAGCTGTTGACCGCCAGCAGGTCGAGCGCGGCGACCAGCGCCGGCGGCGCCACGGTGTAGCCGAGCCGCCAGCCGGTCATCGCGAAGCTCTTGGAGAACCCGTCGATGATCAGCGTGCGCGCCGCCATGCCGGGGTACGACCGCATCGAGCGCAGGCCATCGCGGTAGGCGATCCGCGCGTAGATCTCGTCGGACAGGACGTAGAGGTCGTGGTCGACCGCGAGCTCGGCGAGCCGCCGCTGCACCGCGTCGCCGTACACGGTGCCGGTCGGGTTGCCGGGGGAGTTGGTGATCAGGACCTTGGTGCGCGGCGTGATCCGGGCGGCGACCTCGTCGGGATCCGGCTGCAGCCGGTTGCGCTCCGCGAGCTCGAACGGGACGGGGACGCCGCCCAGCCCGCGGGTGATCGACGGGTATCCGGGAAACCCGGGCTCGGGGTACAGCACCTCGTCGCCGGGCTCGACCAGCGCCATCAGGGCGAAGAACAGGGCGATCTTGCAGCCCGGCGCGATCACGATCTGGTCGCCCGACACGTCGAGGCTGCGGGTGCGCGCGAGGTACTGCGCGAGCTCGTCGCGCAGCGCGGGCAGCCCTTGCACGGCGCAGTAGCGGTCGCGGCCCTGTGCGACGGCGGCGTACAGCGCCTCGATGACCGGCGCCGCCGGATGGAAGTCGGGCTCGCCGAGCTCGAGATGGATGATCGAGCGGCCCTGGTGCTCCAGCTCGCGGGCCCGCGCGAACACGCTCAGTGCGCCCTCGCCACTGAGCGCTGCGATCCGGGAGGCCACCGGCTTCATCGCGGCGAGTCTACACTCGCCGGGCACTCGCCCGGTCGCACGATCGGCGGGTCGCAGCTTGCCGCCCGGCGCGCCCCCCCGTAGGGTCCGGACATCGACCCAGGAGGCAGCGATGACCGATCATGTGAGGCTCGAACCCGCCGGGCGCATCCGGATCTGCGCCGCCGGCCAGCCGATCGTCGACACGACGCGTGGCTACGTCGTCCACGAGGTCGGGCTGCCGGACCGTTACTACGTCCCGCGCGACGACGTGCGCGCCGAGATCGCCGACGGTCAGGGCGGCGCGCGGTGCCCGTGGAAGGGGCTGTGGAAGCACCTCGACGTGATCATTCCATCCGCGCCATCCGCGGGCCTCGCCGCGGGCGGACAGCGGATCGGCAACGCGGCGTGGACGTACCACGAGGCGACGCCGACCTGCGCGCCGATCCAGGACTTCGTCGCATTCTATCCCACCAAGGTCGACGCGATCGACGTCGGGTGACGCGGTCCCGGCGTGCGGCATCGGATCGCCGGATGGTCCGGTCCTGCCGTCGCCGCGGCCTGCATCGCCTGCATCGCCTGCATCAGGTGACAAGGCGCCGACGGTTTCCGCGGCGGCGGGTGGAAAGCCGTCGACAAAACGGGGAAAGTAAGCTCACCCATGGCAGATCCTGATCTCGCATCGCTTCGGGACCGCATCGAGGCGGTCGACCGCCAGCTGATCGCCCTCGTCGCCGAGCGGCTGAAGATCGTCGAGAACGTCGCCGCCGCCAAGCTGGCCGCCGCGAGCCCGTTCCGCGACCGCGAGCGCGAGGACCTGCTGCTCCAGCGGCTGCGCGGGCTGGCGATCGCCGCCGGGCTCGACGCCCACCAGATCGAGCGCCTGTACCGGGTGATCATGGACATGTCGGTGGCGCACCAGGAGGCGACGGTGCGCAACCGCCCCGACGCGCCGCTCCGGATCTCGTACCAGGGCGTCGAGGGCAGCTACAGCCACATCGCGGCACAGCGCCGCTACGCCGGGCGTCCGGGCGGCGCGCTGCTCACCGGGCACGACACGTTCCGCGCCGCGGCCGACGCGGTGACCTCGGGCGCGTCCGACCTGGCGCTGCTGCCGATCGAGAACACCACCGCGGGCAGCATCAACGAGACCTACGACCTGCTCGCCGCGGGCTCGCTGCACGTCACCGGGGAGGTGGTGTCGGCGATCGAGCACTGCCTGCTCGCGCTGCCCGGGGTGACGCTGGCCGAGCTGCGCACCGTGATCTCGCACCCGCAGGCGCTCGCCCAGTGCCACGACCTGTTCGCCGGCCAGCCCCACCTGACGCCGCGCTCCGACCTCGACACCGCGGGGGCCGCGCGCCGGGTCGCCGAGGCCAACGATCGCACGCTGGGGGCGATCGCGAGCGCCGCCGCCGCCCGGCGCTACGGGCTGGCGGTGGTCGCCAGCGGCATCCAGTCGGCGTCGGGCAACGCGACGCGGTTCGTCGAGGTCGCGCTGCGGCCCGCGCCGCTGCCCGAGGGCGTCACCGCCAAGACCTCGCTGGTGTTCGCGCTCGCCGACCGGTCGGGCGTGCTCGGCGACATCCTGCAGCGGCTGTCGGCCCGCAACCTGTCGCTCACCAAGCTCGAGTCGCGGCCGATCCCCTAGGTGCCGTTCACCTACCGGTTCTACGCCGACGTGCTCGGCCACGCCGCCAGCGAGCCGTTCCACGCCGCGCTCGAGGACATCCGGCCGCTGACAACCGACCTCCGCGTGCTCGGCACCTACCCGTCCGCTGTATAACCGCGGCATGCGCGCAGTCCGAGTCCACGAGCTCATCGGCCCCTCCGGCCTCCGGGTCGATGACCTTCCCGATCCCAGCGCCGGCCCTGGCCAGGTCCTGATCGACGTCCGCGCGAGCGGCGTGAACTTCCCCGACGTGCTGCTGTCGCGGGGCCTGTACCAGTTCAAGCCGCCGCCGCCGTTCTCGCCCGGCGCTGAGTGCGCCGGCGTGGTGCGCGAGGTCGGCGCCGGGGTCACCCGGGTCGCGCCCGGCGATCGGGTCGCGCTGACCCAGGTCAGCGGCACGTTCGTCGAGAAGCTGGTCGTGCCCGAGGCCGCGGTGTTCAAGCTGCCCGACGCGGTCAGCTTCGAGGTCGGCGCCGCCACGCTGCTGACCTACCTGACGACCTACCACGCGCTGGTCGACCGCGCCGCGATCCAGCCCGGCGAGACCCTGCTCGTGCTCGGCGCGGCCGGCGGCGTCGGCGTCGCGGCCTGCGAGCTCGGCGCGACGCTCGGCGCGCGGGTGATCGCGGCGGCATCGACCGACGACAAGCTCGCGTTCTGCCGCGAGCACGGCGCGACCGAGGTCATCAACTACGCGCGCGAGGACCTCAAGGAGCGGATCAAGGCGCTGACCTCGGGCAACGGCGTCAACGTGGTCTACGATCCGATCGGCGGCTCGCACGCCGAGACGGCGCTGCGCGGCACCGCGTGGCAGGGCCGCTACCTGGTGATCGGCTTCGCGTCGGGCGAGATCCCCAGGATCCCGCTCAACCTGGTGCTGCTCAAGGGCTGCCAGATCGTCGGCGTGTACTGGGGCTCGTTCGCGATGCGCGATCCGGCGCGCAACCGCGACCACGCCCACCAGGTGCTCCGGTGGGTCGCCGAGGGCAAGCTGCGCCCGGCCATCGACGCCGCGCTGCCGTTCGACCGCGCGGGCGAGGCGCTGGAGCGGCTGGAGAAGCGCCAGGTCAAGGGCAAGCTCGTGCTCGTGCCCTAGCCCCGCTGTCGATCGGCCTCGGTGCAATGTCCAGCGCGGGTGAGGCGACGTCGGACAAGCGCACCGGGGACTGTGCAGGAAATGATCTGCGTCCATGTGATCCATGGCGCGATGACCTCGACGATGTCCTCCCCACGCTCCCGGGATGGGCGATACTCCGGGCATGCGTTCGAGCATCGTGGTGCTCGGCCTCGTGGTCGGCGAAGTCGCAGCGGGTTGCGGGTTTCACTCGCCCGCCGGTGCAGCGGCCGACGGCGGCGGCGCCGGCAGCGACCGCGGCATCGACGGCTGCAGCTCGTTCGCCACCCTGGTCAATACCTGTCAGCTCTCGTTCGATGCCGACCTGATCGTCCCCGGACCGGCGAGCTACGACACCGACACGCACGTGCTGACGATCGGCGGCACCACGATGCCATTCGCGCTCAAGACCGTCATGATCGGCCCCGATCAGGTCGACGTGATCTCGGCGCACGACGTGCACCTGGGGCTGAGTGCCGATCTCCGCGCCACCGGCTCGCACGGGCTCGCGATCATCGCGAGCCACGACTTCGTCATCGACACGGACGCGCAGATCGACGTCAGCAACGGCGGGGCCGGCGCGCGGACCTCGTGCCCGAAGGGCGCGACCAAGGGTCAGACCAACGGGAACGGCGGCGGTGGAGGCGGTGGAGGCGGATTCGGCGACGATGGGGGCAACGGCGGAGACGGCAACCATGATGGCCCACCGGGGAAGGGCGGACCGCAGGGCAAGGCGGAGCCGGAGTTCCCGGTTGGCTTCCACGGCGGGTGCCCCGGCGCGGACGGCGGCACCGGGGACGTCGCGGGCGGCGCCGGTGGCAAGCCCGGCGGTGCGCTGTACGTCGTCGCCGCCGGTCACATGGTGTTCACCAGCAGCGCGCCGCTCAGCGCGGGCGGCGGCGGCGGCCAGGGCGGCGGCCACCTCGGCGGCAACGGCGATGCCGGTGGCGGCGGCGGCGGCTCCGGTGGGTTGCTGATCCTCGAGGCGCCCCACATCCAGGCCACCGTCGCAACGATCGCGGCCAACGGCGGCGGGGGAGGCGAGGGCTCGGACCGCAACGCCGGCGGCGCGAGCGGCGCCGCAGGGACCCTGACCGCCGACCGCGCGCCCGGCGGCTCCGGCGGGGCCGTCACCGGCAGCGAAGGCGGCGACGGTGGCAGCGCGGCGGGCACGAACGGTCTGTCCGTGACAGCGAACGCCGACGGCGGCGGCGGTGGCGGCGGCGGCGGCGTGGGCTTCCTCCGCGTCCGCTCGGGAGAAGCGGTGTTCCTGGCGATCTCGCCATCCCCGAGCTGACCGCGGCTTCATTCCACCGCCCGATCCACCGCCCGATCCACCGCCCGATCCACCGCCCGATCCACCGCCCGATCGGCGCCCGATCCGCCCGCGACGTGCGGTGAGCGCAGCTACTTCAGCTTGGCGATCGCGCCCTCGATCCGCTTCTTCTCCGCCGGGGTCTTGGCGAGCGACAGCGCCTTGCTGTACGCGGCCTGGGCGCCGGCCTTGTCGCCCTTGAGCGCGAGCGCCTCGCCGAGGCTATCCTGCAGGTTCGCCGACTCGGGGAAGCGCTGGATCGCGGCCATGAGCACCTTGATCGCGTCGTCGACCTTCTTGTCGTTGATCAGCGCGTAGGCGCTCGCGTTGAGATCGTTCTCGCCGGCGACCGCCTGGGCCTTGCCACGCTCGTCGGCCGCGCCCGCCGCATTGCCCTTCTTCTCGAGGATCTGCGCCTTGACCATGTGGCTCTGGTACTGGCCGCCGCGCTGGATCGCGGTGTCGGCGAACTTGAGCGCCTCGTCGAGGTTGCCGCCGTGCTGCACCCAGTACCGCGCGGCCTGGGTCAGGGTCTCGGGCCGGAAGCCGGCCAGGCCGCGGAGCTCGCCGCGCACACTGGCCATCACGGCCTTGGGGGTGTCGACCTCGATCGTGACCGGCACGGCGAGCTTCTCCCAGCGCAGCACGAGGGTCGCCTTGCCGTCGGTGACGTCGTCGAAGCCGTACGACAGCCGCTCCTCGCTGCTGGCCTCGGTGCGCGGCGTGACGGTGACGCGCACCGCGTCCTCCTTCTGGTCGTACGTGAAGCTTCCCCACGCGGTGGTCATCGTGCTGAACGCGACCGTCCATTCCTTCTGGGTCGGGATCATGTGCAGGCCGTAGGTGCCGGCCTTGAGCGGCTTGCCGCCGACCTTGACGTCCGACGAGAAGCTCACGAGGGTGTTCTCGTTGGCGCCGGCGCGCCACGGCTCGTTGTACGGCACGAGCTGGCCCCAGATCGTGCGACCCTTGGCCTCGGGGCGGTGGTACACGACCTTGACCTCGGTGATGCCGATGGTCTGCTCGACGGTCGCGGCCGGGCTGGCTTCGGGGAGCTTCAGCTGCGCGTACGCGGTCGCGGAGCCGAGCATGATCAGGGTCGTGAGGAGCGCTCTCATATACGCGGCAGTATCGCTGTTTCGGACTGAAGATTCCCGTTCTGCGATGGCAGGAGTTTGCAGATTCGACGCCCCGGCGCCGCACGTCGGGTCGCCCCTGTCGCGTCGATCTGGAGGGGGCTTTCCCGCCCCCGAATTTCGCGGCAGAGCCGCGAAATTCACCCCTCCGCGCGTCGCGTCGCGCGGACTATCTATCCGGACGCGGGCCCCGGGGAGGACACCGGCGGGCGCGCCGGCAGCACCGCGTGGAGCAGCGAGGCGACCACCACGACGGTGGCACAGCCGATCACGTTGAACCACAGATAACCCAGCGTCGACGTGAAGAACAGCGTGACCACGAGCAGCTCGGCGACGATCGCGCCAAACAGCACGGGAGTTGCGGTGATCCGGCGCAGGAATAGCGCGACGACGAACAGGCCGAGGATCGTGCCGTAGAACAGCGAGCCGAGGATGTTGACCGCCTCGATCAGGTTGGCAAACAGCGACGCCGCGCTCGCGATGCCGAGCACGATGACACCCCACGCCACCATGGCGAGCTGCGAGGCGCGAAGGTCGCGGGTCCGCGAACCGGGCGGTCGGCCGAGCGCCTGGCGCAGCCGGAGGTAGAAGTCGACCACGGTGGTCGAGCCCAGCGCGACCAGCTCGCCGGCGACCGAGCTCATCGCCGCGCACAGGATCACGGCGAGCAGGAGCCCGACCAGGCCGTGCGGGATGTGCTGGAGGACGAAGGTCAGGAACACGTAGTCGGTGTCGCGGGTCTGGGCGTCGGGCAGCGTGGCCTGGATCAGCTGCTTGGTATCGCCGCGGACCCGGTCGATCTCGGCCGCGGAGGCGGCGAGCTGGGCGCGGACCGCTGGCTCGTCGGGCCGGCCGCGGGCGGTGAGGTAGGCGATCGCCGCGCTGCGCTGGGCCTCGAACGCGCGATCGAACCGCGCTTCCAGCGCGTGGACCTCGGCGGGGCGGGCGGCCTCGACGCGGGCCAGCGTGGGCGCGTCGAAGTGCATCGGCGGGCGGGTGAACAGGAAGAACACGAACACCATCACGCCGATGAACAGGATGAGGAACTGCATCGGCACCTTGAATATGCCGTTGAACAGCAGGCCGAGCCGCATCTCGGCGACCGAGCGGCCGGACAGGTAGCGCTGGACCTGGGACTGGTCGGTCCCGAAGTACGACAGCTGCAGGAAGAAGCCGCCCGTGATCCCGGCCCAGAAGTTGTACCGGCTGTTGAAGTCGAGGTGGAAGCTGACCGGGTTGATCCGGCCGAGCGCGCCGGCGATCCGGACCGCGCCGCCGAGCGACACCTGGTCGGGCAGCCGGGCGATCACGATCGCCGCCGCGATCGCCAGGCCGATCATGATCACGATCATCTGCTGGCGCTGGGTCACGCTGACCGCGCGGCTGCCGCCGAGCAGGACGTAGAGCACGACCAGCGTGCCGATGCCCCAGATCGTCGTGTGCAGCGGCCAGCCCAGGATCTGCGACAGGATGATCGACGGCGCGTAGATCGTGATCCCGGCGGCCAGGCCGCGGCCGATCAGGAACAGCAGGGCGCCGAGCAGCCGGACCCGGAGGTCGAAGCGGTGCTCGAGGTACTCGTAGGCGGTGCGGACCCGGAGCCGGTGGTAGACCGGCACGAACACCGCGCAGATCAGGATCGTCGCCAGCGGCAGGCCGAAGTAGAACTGCACGAACCGCAGACCGTCGGCGTAGGCCTGGCCCGGCAGCGACAGGAACGTGATCGCGCTGGCCTGGGTCGCCATGATGCCCAGGCCGATCGTCGGCCAGCGCAGCGCCTCGCCGCGGACGTACGAGTCGGCGTCGCGTACGCCGGACGTCCGCCACGCGCCGTAGCCGACGATCGCGGCGATCGTCGCCCCGAGCACCGCCCAGTCGATCGCGGCCAGCCCGGTCACGACGCCCACCGGGTCAGCCACCAGAACACGAGAGTCTCGACGGCGAGCAGGCCGGCGACCAGCAGGTAGATCCGCCCCCAGCGGCCCCAGAACGGCGGCGGCTCGTCGGGGACCTCGGGGGGCAGCGCGGTCATTTGCCTGCCGCGAGCAGGTTGGCGAACAGCCGGTACGCGCCGGGCACGCCGGCCGGCAGCTCGCGGAAGAACACCAGGCCGGTGTAGACGTAGGCGCCCTTGCCGTGGCGCGCGACCAGCAGGCTGCCGTCGAGCGGGCCCTCGCCGGGATCGGCGAACCGCAGGATCGGCGTGTAGCGCGCGTCCCACCTGGTGCCGAAGTAGATGCCGCGCTCCTGGACCCAGCCGGTGAAGTCGGCCGCGGTGATCTCGTTGGGGTGGTGGAGCACCGGCTGCCTGGGGTCGAGGAAGCTGACCGCGGCGTTCTCGTCGGTGATCCGGTCGCGGCCGAGCTGGAGCGGGAACGGGCCGATCGGGCCCTCGAAGTCGAGCGTGTTGTACTGGACGATCACCGTGCCGCCGCGCTCGACGTACGCCATCAGGCGGGCGTGGGCGGCGCGCACCGCGGGGCGCGTGTTGTACGCGCGGATCCCGAGCACGACCGCGGTGTAGCGCGACAGCTCGCCGGTGCGCAGCGCGTCATCGTCGAGCTCGTCGACCGCGAGCCCGATGTGCGCGAGGTCGGCGGCGATCGAGTCGCCCGAGCCCTTGACGTAGGCGATCCGGCCGGCGGGCAGCTTGATCGACAGGGGGACCAGCGCCACGGTCGCGGGCCGCAGCACGACCTGGACCGGGATGTGCGGGTGGTCGATCACATCCTCGCGCAGCGAGTACGCCGCGTCGCCGATCCGGACCACCGGGCGGGCCTCGCCGGCCGCGGCGCCGGGCCCGGGCGCGACGTCGAACTGCACGGTGGCCTCGTCGCCGAGCTTGGCGAGCGTCACCGGCTGGCTCGCCGGCTGTGCGGTCCACCCGGCCGGCAGCTCGAGCTCGATCCGCGCGGTCACCGCGTCGCGCCCGGCGCGCACCCGCAGCGCGAGCGGCGCCTTGCGGCCGGGCGCCATCACCGCGTCGCGCAGCGGCGTCACCGTGGCCGGCGGCACGACGACCAGCGGCCGCACGCGCTCGCCGAGCACGCGATCGGTCCAGGCGTGGACCACCGGCAGCACCAGGTGCACGGTGCGCCCGGCGACGGCGACATCGAGCCCGACCTGGAGCGGCGCGGGCTCGTGCGGGGCGCCGATCAGCGCGGGGTCGGCGACGACGTAGTGCCCCGGGGTGGGCGGCCGCGCCAGCCAGTAGGCGAGCGACGGTTGCGCCTGGGCGGGCAGCGGCACGGCGAACTTGACCGGGCGCTTGTCGCCGACCGCGAGCGCGATCGGCGCCTGCGGCGCGGCGCCCGCCGCTTCGATCCGCTGCACGGTGACCGGCGCGGCGCGCGCGACCAGCTCGACCGTGACGTCGACCGTGGTGCCGGGCGCGGCGACCGGGCTGGCCGCGGTCGCGCGCGCGTAGAACCCCGCCGCGTCGGCGATCGTCTGGTCGAGCGCGCGGCGGGTGTCGCGCACCCGCGGATCGTCGGGCACGCGGTCGAGCTCGGCGCGGGCGTGGACCAGCGCGGGCAGCGCGCGCTCGGGGTGATCGCGGTCGAGCACGCGCTGGGCGTCGGCGATCGCCCGGGCGTAGCCGGCCGCCGGCGCGCCGTAGCGCTTCCAGGTCAGCTCGATGCCCCCGAACGGATCGGCCGGGTCGGCCGCGGCGGGCGGGGCCGGCGGGCCCGGCGGGCGGCGACCCTCGAGCACGACGAAGTGGTCGACCAGGGAGCCGCGGTCCTCGGGCACGCCGAAGCCCTGGCTCTTGTGCTGGCTGCGCGAGCGCGCCGCGAGCTCGCCCATCGACAGCCCGAGCCGCGGATCGTACACGCCGATGTCGAGGCCCAGCGCGTCCTTGGGCGGGCCGCCGCCGAAGTTCCCGGTGTTCCACAGCAGCCGATCGGCCTGCCACACCGTGACGCCGTTCTTGAGCTGCTCGGGGAACCGCTTCGGATCCGCGGCGGCGGCGAACGCCTCGCGGGCGAGGATCGCCGATGCGGTGTGGTGGCCGTGGTTGGGCGGCCGCTCCGAGAACCGCGTGATGATCACGTCGGGCTGGAACGTCCGGATCACCCAGACCACGTCGGCGAGCGCGTCGTCGTGGCCCCACTCGGCGAGCGCCTCGTCGGCGCGCTTGGAGTAGCCGAAGTCGCGCATCCGGGTGAAGAACTGGCGGGCGCCGTCGATCCGCCGCGCCGCGAGCAGCTCCTCGGTGCGGATCACGTCGAGCAGCACGCCCTGCTCGCCGCCGATCAGGTTCTGGCCGCCGCCGCCGCGGGTCATCGACAGGTAGCCGACATCGAGGTGGCGGACGTTGGCGAGGTAGGCGAGCAGCCGGGTGTTCTCGTCGTCGGGGTGGGCCGCGACGTAGAGCACGCGTCCGGTGGTCGCCAGCCGGTCGACCGCGTTCGCGAGCCCGCCGGCGCCGGGGTCGGCGGCGGCCAGCGCGGGTCGACCGAGGATCGCGCACAGCATGACGAGGAGGGGTCGCATCATAGTCCGCCTGGTAGTCCGCCTGGTTGTCGGCTTGGTTGTCGGCCTGGTCATCGAGTTCCTCGGTTGGGGGTCCCGGTCGTCGCGCCGATCCCGCCCGGCAGCGCGGTCAGCACGCCGGTCGGTCCGCCCGGCGCGGCCGCGGTTCCGCCGCCGGCGAGCACGTGCCGGAAGTAGATCTCGTAGCGCTCGATCGCGAGGTTCATCGAGAACAGCGCCTCGGAGCGCGCCCGCGCGGCCTCGGCCATCGCGGCGTGGGCCCGGGCATCGGTCGTCCCGGCGATCACCGCCTCGGCCAGCGCGTCGACGTCGCCGCACGGCACCAGCGCGCCGGCACCCTCGGCGACGACCTCGGGGACGCCGCCGACCCGGTAGCCGAACACCGGGACGCCGCTCGCCAGCGCCTCGAGCGCGGCGACCCCGAAGCTCTCGCTCTCGCTGGTCAGCAGGAACCCGTCGGCGTGGCGGAGCAGCCCGGCGAAGTCGCGGCGGCGGCCGAGCGAGCGCACCGCGTCGGACAGCCCGAGCGCGCGCACCCGGTCCTCGACGGCGGCGCGCTCGGGGCCATCGCCGATCAGGACCAGGCGCGCCGGGACGGTCCGGCGGATCCGCGCCAGGGTCTCGACCAGGTCGAGCGGCCGCTTGATCGGCCGGAAGTTCGAGACGTGGAACAGCACCGGCGCGAGGTTGCTGGCCCCGAACAGGGCATCGAGCGGCACCCGCTCGCGGCGGGGCGGCGGCCGGAACCGCTCGAGGTCGACGAAGTTCGCGATCACCTCGATCCGCTCGGCCGGCAGGCCGAACTGCTCGACCGCCTGGCCGCGCAGGTAGCGCGACGGCGTGGTCAGCCCGGCGCACGCATCGAGCGCGGCCGCGGTCACCGCGTGCAGGCTCGGGTGCGAGCCGAGCGCGGTCACATCGGTGCCGTGCAGGGTGATCACCATCGCCGGCGCGGCGGCGCCGAGCACCGTGGTGGCGAGCAGCGCGCTGGCGGCGTGCGGCACCGCGTAGTGCAGGTGGACCAGATCGATCGGCTCGCGGCGCACCAGCTCGATCAGGCGGCTCGCCACCGCCTCGCCGTACGGCGCGTGCTCGAACACCGGCGAGCTCGGTACCTCGACCGGCTCGAACCGCACCGCGGTGCCGCGCAGCCGCTCGGGCAGCGCGGTCGCGACCAGGATGACGCGGTGGCCGCGGCCGGCGAGGCCGAGCGCCAGCTCGGAGGCGATCACGCCGCTGCCCCCCAGCGCGGGGTAGCACACGACGGCGATGCGAAGCGGCAGGGTCATGGCACCAGGGGCTCGAAGGCGTGCGCCTCGGTGAACGGATTGTCGCGGAACTGGCGCACCGGGTCGACCACGCCGAGCACCGCCGGGCTGCGCAGCGGCTCGCCGTGGCTGGTGCCGATCATGCTGCCGTAGTAGCGGTCGCGCGCCTCGATCGCCGCGATCGCGCCGGGCGCGCTGATCAGCGTTGGATCCGCGTCGCCGGGGCCGGCGTCGCCGCGGCGCTGGAGCTGGCTCGCATAGCACGCGATCGCCCGCGCCTTGCGGGCGGCGGCGGCCGAGGTGTCGACGATGAAGCTCGGCGGCATGCGGTGGCGCAGCGCGTAGTACAGCAGCTGGCGCGGCGCGAACCGCGGGCCGGCCTCGGGCGCGTAGTTGCGGACCCCGGCGAACATCACCGCGCGCGCGACCAGCGCCCCCGCCGCCGCGTGATCCGGGTGGCGGTCCTCGATCCACGGCGCCAGGACGACCTCCGGCCGGCGGCGCCGCAGCACCTCGACGACCCGCGCGATCTGCGCCGGCGTCGCCGCGAGCTCGGTGTCGGGCAGGCCGACCTGGTCGCGGAACGCCAGGCCGAGCTCGGCGCTCGCCGCCGCGGTCTCCCGCGCGCGCTCCTCGGGCGTGCCGTGGCTCGCCTTCTCGCCGCGCGTCAGGTCGCAGATCGCGGTGGTGTGGCCGAGCTCGGCGAGCCGGATCAGCGTGCCGCCGCAGAACAGCTCGACATCGTCGGGGTGGGGTCCGAACGCGAGCACGTCGACGCCGAACCCCGTCATGCCAGCTCCCGCAGCGCGAACCACTGCGCCGGATCCGCCGGATCGATCGCCGCGACCACGCGCTCGACGATCGCGCGGTCGCCGGCGCGCGCCGCGAACCCGGCGAGGCCGTGCGTGCGCTCCTGGGGTGTGCCGTCCGGGGCGAGCAGCGCGCGCAGCCGGCGGACCGCATCGACCCGCACGGTGTCGCGGTACAGCGCCGCGCGCTCGACCCGGCCGGCGAGCTTGCCGATCGCGCGCTCCACCGACCCGCGGGTCCGGACCAGCGCCCGCTCGAGGTCGCGCCCGGCGCCCTCGAGCTGCGCGGCCAGCTCGCCGTGCGCTCGGGCGAACGGCGCGAGCAGCCGCGTGTTCACCTCGGCGCCGGTCGCCGCCACCCCGCCGGGCTGCCCGGGCAGGTCCGCCCGGCGCAGCTGGGCCAAGAGCTCGGCCTCCGGCCGGGCGGCGTCGTCGGCCGACAGCCCGAGCCGGTCGAGCAGCCGGCGGGCCCGCTCGTCGACGATCCGGAACCGCGCCCGCGGCACGATCGGCGGCAGCGGGCGATCGAACGCGCGGTACAGCGGCGGCAGCTGCGCGAAGTACGCGACCTCGCCCGGCCCGCCGACGTACGCCGCGGTCGGCAGCAGCGCGTCCTGCGCGATCGGCCGCAGCAGCGCGCTGGTCGAGAACCGCAGCGGATCGGCGGCGAGCGCGGCGGCGAGCTCGGCGCGGCCGTGCACCGCCGTCCGGCCGCACTCGACGAACCGATCGCCATCGCCGGCCGCCGGCTCGAGCCGGACCCGTGGGCCGTGCGGCCCCTCGGGATGGAAGAACGACAGCGGCGCGCCGGGCCGGACGTGCACGGGGGTCGCGAACCCGGCGCGCACGAGCTCGGCGTCGTTGGCGATCAGCGCCTCGGCGATCGGCGCCGCCTCGGCCAGCGCGCGGGCGTGGACCGGCGCCACCGCCTGGGCCAGCGCCGGCGCGCGCGGGTCGATCAGCACCAGGCCCTCGGGCGCGAACAGCTCGCCGAGCACCCCGGCGAACGCCTCGGCCCACGGCGCACCGGACCGGTAGTGCCGGCGCAGCCGCGCGAGGTGCTCGGCCGCGTGCGGCCCCGGCGGCCGGCCGCCCTGGCCCTCGGCGATCGCCTCGGTCAGCGCGTCGAGGCAGCCGTCGATCTCGGCGGGCAGCCGGCAGTGCGCGATCGCGATCCGGTTCGCCGCGTCGACCGGCACGGCGAGCGTCGCCACCCGCGGACCGCCCGGCACCGCCACGCTCGCGATCTCCGCCAGGTCGTGGTCCTCGGTCTGCAGCCAGAACACCGGCACCACCGGCGTCCCGGTCCGCTCGGTGAGCGCGCGCGCGAGCACCACCGCCGAGGCCGCCTTGTACAGCGTGTACAGCGGCCCGAGGAACAGGCCGACCTGCTGCCCGGTGACCACCGCCGCCGCGCCGCGGCCCAGCGCCTCGAGGTGGGCGTCGCGCGCCGGGCTCGCCGCGAGCCGCGCGTTCTGCGCGACCAGCGCGCGATGGACCTCGGGCGCCAGCGGCCGGCGCGCCCGGGCCACGGCGCGCGCGAGCGCGGCCGCCGACAGCGGTGGCGCGCCGGGTTCGTCGTCGGGTTGCAGCGCGCGGACCTCGCCCCGGAGGTACGCCCGTACGAGGTCGCGGCTCACGCGCTACTTCCAGCCGGCGAGCGCCTTGACGATGTCGGGCTGGACGTTCTGCTCGAAGTTCGCGTTGCCCTTGCCGAGCGCGAGCGCCCGGTTGGCCGACGCGGCGGCCTCCGCCTTGTTGCCCTTCTTGCCCTGGATCTGGGCGCGCAGCCACTCGTTGCGCCAGTTCGACTCGATCCCGATCGACTTGTCGATCAGCGCGAGCGCCTTCGCGAGGTCCCCGGCGTTGAAGTAGTAGCTCGCCGCGGTCGCGTGCGGCTGCCACGCCGCCGCCAGCGCCTTCTCGATCCCCGCGGTCACCGCCCCCCTGGTGTCGATCGCGATCGCCACCCGGATCCGCACGCGCTCCCACTCCAGATCGAGGTTGGTCCGGTCATCCTGGGTGTCGCTGAACACGTAGACCAGCCGCTCGCGCAGCGCCGGCAGCGCCGCCGGCGTCACCGCGACGTGCGCCACGTCGTTCTTGTCGTCGTGGCTGTCCTGGGTCGCCGTCAGGTCGGTGTTGAGCGCCACCGTCCAGGTCTTCTTGCCCGGCGTGACGAACACCGAGTAGCTGCCGGCCTTGACCTGGGTGCCGCCGAATGCGAAGTCGCGGCTCACCGTCAGCTTGGTCGGCGCGTTGGCCCCCGCCCGCCACACCTTGTCGTACGGCACGACCTGGCCCCAGATCTTGCGCCCCTTCACGCCCGGGCTCGAGTAGTCGATCGACACGTCGGTGATCCCGACCCGCTGCTCGACCCGCGCCTTGGGGCTCGGCGCCGGCGTCTCGATCGCCGCGGGCTGTGCGGCCGCCGCGCGCGACACCAGCACCGCGGCGGTGAGGACGACGAGGCGGCTCCACGTGGTCGACCGGGGACAGCAGGAAGGCGGTTCGCGCATGCCCGCACACTACAGCCGTAGTAGCCGATCGCATTCCCCCGGCGCCTGGTTTTTTCGGCTGCGCCGTGTCATGCAGCGAGGCCCGGGAGCCGCACGCCGGTCGCGCACGCCGCCGCACGCCGGTCGCACCCGCCGCTGCGCCGAGACCGCCGCTGCGCAGCGCCGCCACGACTTGCGCTGAACCGTGCCGAGACCGCGCCGAACCGTGATCGTTTGGCCGGTCGGTCGGCGCCATCCGCCCCGCACGGCCGATCACCGACCGGTCAAGACCGTCGTGGCGTGCACCCCGGCCTGATGCCGGCGAACGATCTCGGCGAACTGCTCGACCTCCATGTGCCTCCTCCTCCAGTACCCGTTCCGGCCGCGAACCTGACGGGAAATCGAGCGTCGCTGCTGTGCCTGCGCTGATGCTGCGTACTTTGCTGTATACGCTGACCTATTTCTCGCCCCGATGATGCCGACCGAGGTGGATGCGGTATCCTGTCCACCGCGCAGTCACTGCCGAGCAAGCATCATGAATCGCCCGACGTTCGCGGACCCCAAGACCGACTTCGTGTTCAAGCGGATCTTCGGCTCCGAGCAGCACAAGGACGTCCTGGTGGCGTTCCTCAACGACATGCTCGGTCTCGACCAGGCGCATCGCATCGTCCGCGTCGAGCTGCTATCGCCCGAGCAGCGCCCGGCGGTCGCCGAGCTGAAGCTGTCGATCGTCGACGTCAAGTGCACCGATGCGCGCGGCGTGATCTACGTCGTCGAGATGCAGGTGCTCCAGGTCGAGGGCTTCGAGAAGCGCGTCGTCTACAACGTCGCCAAGGCCTACGTGAACCAGATCACCCAGGGCGACGGATACCCCAACCTCAACGATGTCGTCGGGATCACGATCTGCGACTTCCTGCTGTGGCCCGATACCGAGACGCGCCGGCTGCCGATGCTGACCCGGTGGCGAATGACCGAGCAGCAGACCGGCGCGAAGGAGCTCGGGCAGATCCAGCTCGTGTTCCTCGAGCTGCCCAAGTACGACGCGACCCGGCCGCCGCAGACGGTGGTCGAGAAGTGGGCATACTTCTTCCGCGAGGCCGACAACCTGACGATGGTGCCGGAGGTGCTCGCCGAGCCCCCGTTCGTCGACGCGCTCGATGCGGCCCGGACCGCCGCGTTCACCGCGAACGAATGGGACGCCTACATCCTCGCCGGGATCGCGATCCAGAACGAGCGCGGCGCGCTGGCCGTGGCTCGGAAGCTTGGCCGCGACGACGGCCTGCGGGAGGGTCGCGAAGTCGGCCTGCGGGAGGGCCGCGAAGACGGCCTGCGGCTTGGCCGCGAAGACGGCCTGCGGGAAGGCCGCCAAGACGCCCTGCGGGAGGGCATCGAGGCGCTTTGTGACGCGCTGGGGATCGAGCTCACCGAGCAGCGGCGGCAGGAGCTGGCGAGCCTCGACGCCGCAGGGCTGGCGGTGCTGCTGGCGCGGCTCCGCCAACACAAGCACTGGGCTTGACGGTGCGCCGGCGCGACGCATCACGCCTGGCTCGTCACGGAGCACGCAACCTGTCGATGTGCGGCGTGGACGTCCTTCGACCAGCCACGCAAGAGCCGATGGCGGCCGCCTGATCATCGGGGTGTTCAACGAGGAACGCGACGACCGCGCCACCGAGCACCAGCTCACCGCGTGGAGCTGCCGCGTCGCCGGCGCACACGAGCGACTACACGCAGATCCCCGCCTGGCGTATCGCATCGTGTGGATCGATCGATAGCGCATCTGGCCGCCACGCCGCCGACACCGGCTCGTCACACAATACGAAGCGTGTTGCTGCGGCTCGTGATCTTCTCGTGAATCGCGAGGGTCGGGACGGCGCCGTCGACTAGGGTCGAATCACGGCGACACGAGGCGCCCCGGTGCAGAGGGTCGCGATGGGGATGGCGGCAGCGGTGCAGGTGGTTGTGGCGGGGATGGCTGTTCCGGGGTGACCTCGTGCGCCTGCTTCATCGCCACGCACCTAGCGTGGTGCACGATCATCGCCGACGGCGTGCACGTCCACCCCGCGCTGCTCCGGCTGCTCGTCCAGGTCAAGCCGCGCGGCAAGGTGGTGCTGGTGACCGACGCGATGCCGACCAGCGGCCCGATGCCACCTCGTTTGCGCTGTTCGGGCGCCCAGCGCGGCCACCTGGTGACCGACGACGGCACGCTGGCCGGCGCCGACATCGACCTCGCGGCGTCCTGGGTCGGCGGCGACGAGCAGTGGGTCGGCGAGCCGGCGCGCCACGCGGGCGCACGGCTCGCCTGATCGGGCAGCGGGCATGGCGTGGCGAGCACGGCGGCGATCCGCGCTGGACCGGGCCGCCGGCCGTGGCTCTCACGACGGACGATGGCTCGCGAGCTCAGCGGGCGACGAGCCCCGCCGCAGACGCGGGCAGGCCGGGCAACGTCCCCATCGCGTTGAGGCTCCCGTCCGGCTGGATCCCGAACACATGGATCTCCTTGCTGGCGGTCGCGGCCACCTCGGCGACGGGGGTGTTGGCGAGCGAGTACAGGAAGCCGTGATCCGGCGAGATCGCGAGGTCGATCGGGCCCGCGCCGGTGTCCGCCGTCGCGCCGCCGTCGTCGAACAGCATCACCTCGCCGGTGCCGGGGGTGACGGCGATCCCGGTGAGGTTGTTGCTCCCGGTATTGGCGATGTACGCGAAGTCGCCGGCCATCGCCGCCAAGCGTGAACATCTATTCAGTCGGTGCACCTTGCATCTGGAGCAAGCGAGTGGATCGTTGGGTCCCGGAGCTCCGGAGTTCGACCGGAGTGAGTCCTAGAACCACCACTCGGTGCGCGCGCCCAGGAAGTGCGCGGTCCGGGTCGCGCCCATGGTCTGGAGATAGGGCGACATCAGCGGGTCGACCGCGGCCTGGTTGTAGAAGCAGATCGTGTAGATCAGGCGCATCTCGGGGCGCGCCCACGCGCTGTTGAAGTAGAAGTAGTCGCAGATGTGGATGTCGTTTGCGGGCCGCCCTGATGTTCCTGCGGCGCTTCGAGGACAAGGATGACCGCGTGCGGCGCCGGCTCGCGCTCACGCTGGATGACGGCGCGCCCGAGTTCGATGTGCTGCTCCAGAAGTTGAAGGCGCGCGACGTGCCGGCGACGCTCGAGGGCTGGAGCAAGGACAAGATCGACTCGATGCGGCACCTCACGCTCTCGGTGCGGCTGGCGCCCGACGACGGCGAGCAGGCGCTGATCGCGATCCTCGAGACCGAGCCGGGGATCGTCCGCGCGCAGCTCGACCCGGCGTGAGCCCGCGCAAACGTCGACGGCGGCGGAAACGCGGCCGCGCACCTGTGCTGCGCCGCGCGTTCGAGGGTAGTGTAGGCCGCCGTCATGACAGATCGCCCTCGGCATCGCGTCACCGTCTGGCTCGCGGGGGCGTCGCCGGCCCTGTTCGCGACCTATGCGGTGGCCATGGCGTTCACGACGTACTTCGCGATGTACAGCTTCCGCAAGCCGTTCGCCGCGGCGCATTACGCGGATGCGACGTTCTGGATCCTCGATCTCAAGAGCGCGCTCATCATCAGCCAGCTGGCCGGTTACGCGTTCTCGAAGCTGCTCGGCGTCAAGTTCAACTCCGAGATGCCGCCGCATCGTCGCGCGTGGGCCCTGGTGCTGCTGATCGTCTGGGCCGAGCTCGCGCTGGTCCTGTTCGCCGTGCTGCCGCCGGCGGGCCAGGTCGCCGCGCTGTTTCTCAACGGGCTGCCGCTCGGCACGGTGTGGGGCATCGTGTTCAGCTTCCTGGAGGGCCGGCGCACGTCGGAGATCCTCGGCGCCGGCCTGTCGTGCGCTTACGTCGTCGCGAGCGGCGCGGTGAAGTCGATCGGTGCCCTGTTGCTGCACGCCGGCGTCGGCGAGGCGTGGATGCCGGCGGCGACCGGCGCGCTGTTCCTGCCGGTGTTCCTCGTGGCGGTCTACGGCCTGTTGCTCGTTCCACCGCCGAGCGCCGCCGACGTCGCCGCCCGCACGGAGCGCGAGCCGATGAGCACGCGCGAGCGGCATGCGTTCCTGCGCACGTACTGGCCCGGCGTGGCGCTGCTCGTGCTCGTGTACTTCTTCCTGACGTCGTATCGCGACTTCCGAGACAACTTCGCGGCGGAGATCTGGGCCGACCTCGGCGCCGGTGACCAGGCGAGCGTGTTCACCCTGACCGAGATCCCGATCGCGCTGTGCGTGATGCTCGTGCTCGGCCTGCTGTACCTGGTCAAGAACAACCGGCGCGGCTTGCTGCTCACGTACGCGATCATGGGCCTGGGCGCCGCGCTGGTTGGCGTCGGCACGCTGCTGTTCGATCTGGGCGCGATCCCGCCGATGGCCTGGATGATCGCGGTCGGTCTGGGGCTCTACCTCGGCTATGTGCCGTACGGCTGCGTGCTGTTCGACCGGACGATCGCGGCGCTGGAGATCGTCGCCACCGCGGTGTTCCTGATCTACGTGAGCGACGCCGTGGCCTACGGCGGCTCGGTCGGCGTCGTGCTGTACAAGACGCTCGGCCAGGCGAGCATCTCGAAGCTGCAGTTCTTCCGCTACTTCTCGTACGCGACGTGCGCGGTCTGCGTGGTGTGTCTGGTGTTCAGCGGCCGGTACTTCCTGCAACGCGTGCGATCCACCACGTGATGGCCGCGCTGCGCGAACGTACGCGATCCGCGTGGGGCGCCCGGCCGTCTTGGCCCTGCGAAGCTGTAAGCACGCTCACCGGTTCACCGTGAGGGCCGGCTCCTCGCCTGGTGGCGTGGTGGAGCAGGTGGACGTGCGGTTGCGCGCGGGAGCGAGCGTGGAACGGGTCGATCGCCGGCCGATGGTCAGCCCCGTTCGCGGTGACGGCTGGGAGTGTCCGCGATCTGCCGCGCCGGCGCGACGAGCGTGCCGCGGTCGGTCATCGGATGCCAGGAGGCAACCACTCGGTTCTTCCATATACCTGGATGCGTATTCCATTGCGGCGATCGGGCGTGGCAACAAGCCACAACGGGCTTTCTACACACTCGGATTTTCGATTCACGATCTCGGTTCCCGCGGCGCCCCGCGCGCGCGATGTTCGCGATGCGCGCGGGGGGGCTGCTCGACGAGCTGACCGCGTGCGCCGACCGCTCGGTCGGCGCTGACTCCCGGCGTGAGAGTCGGATTGCCGTTGGACTGTCCTCATGCGCTGGACACAAACTGCAGAATCAGGAAACACAATTCCACCATTGCTGAAAGCCTCGGATCTTTGGTAGCGTGGCCGCGCTTCGCTCGATCCGTAGGACTGGAAAGGAGCCGTCTCATGAAGAAGTCGGGTCTTCGGAATGTGCTGCCACGGTGGCCGATCTTTGGCCTCGTTCTGTGCCTCGCCGCGCTGCCTGCGCGGACGTCGATCGCCGATCACGACGATGACGACCACGACCGCGACAGCGATTCGCGGCCGTCCGTCCGACCGCCGGATGGTATTCGCGTCCAGCCGCAGCGGCCGGGCCGCGAGCTGCGCGAGATCCTGCGGGCGCTCGACCACCGCCACATCGAGGCCACGATCCGCACGCTGGCCGGCTTCGGCACGCGGCAGCTCGAGTCGAGCATGACCGACCCGAACCGCGGTATCGGCGTCGCGATCAACTTCGTGTTCAGCACGATGCAGGGCTACGCGGCGCGCTCGAGCGGCCGGATGACCGTGGCGCTGCAGACCTACCACCAGGCAGCGGCCGCGGGCGCGGTCCTCAACCCCGCCGGCGTGGACGTCACCAACGTGGTCGCGACGATCCAGGGCTCGCTGACCCCGAACCGGATCTACGTCGTGTCGGGCCACCTCGACTCGCGGTGTACCATCCTCACCAACAACACCTCAGACTGCCCCGGCGCGGACGACGACGCATCCGGCACCGCCGTCATGATGGAGCTCGCCCGCGTGCTGGCGACCCACGCCCCGGAGTCGACGATCGTGCTGACCGCGGTCGATGGCGAGGAGGAGGGCCTGTTCGGCTCGGCCAACCAGGCCAAGCTGTTCAAGGCCGCCGGCGCCGACATCCAGGGCATGTTCTCCGACGACATCGTCGGCGCCAGCCGGGCGCAGGACGGGACCTCGGACTCGCACCGGATCCGCCTCTTCAGCGAGGGCGTGCCCACGCTCGATACCGCGACCGCGGCGCAGCTCCGCCTGCTGACCGGCGGAGAGAACGACAGCCAGTCGCGCCAGCTCGCCCGGTTCGTCAAGTCGGTCGCCGAGAACGAGGAGACCGACATGACGGTGTGGATGGTGAACCGCCGCGACCGCTACCTGCGCGCCAGCGACCACGTGTCGTACCAGTCGCAGGGCTACGCGGCGGCACGCTTCACCGAGCCGAACGAGACGTTCGCCCACGAGCACCAGGACGTGCGCGTCGATCCGGCGACCGGCGTCCAGTTCGGCGATCTGATCGACTTCGACGACTTCCGGTACATGGAGCGCGTCGCGCGGGTGAACGCGGCCTCGCTGTGGTCGCTCGCGAATGGTCCCGGGACGCCCAAGGGCACCCAGATCGTCGCGGCGGTGCTGACCAACGACACCCAGATGGTGTGGAACGCGAACACGGATCCGGATCTCGCGGGCTACGAGGTCGTGTGGCGCGAGACCACCGCGCCGGACTGGACCAACGCGATCCCGGTCGGCAACGTGACCACCGTGACCCTGCCGCTGTCGCCGAAGGACAACTTCCAGTTCGGCGTGCGCGCGGTCGACAAGGACGGGAATCACAGCCCGGTCGCGTTCCCGGTCACACGGACCACGCCGCTGCCGCCGTAGCGCGCGCAGGCGCCGTGTTACAACCGGCGAGATGATCCGCGTACGCTGTGCGGCGGCGATCCTGGCGATCGCCGCCGGCTCCGCCTGCTCCCGCAGCTCGCCGCGCGCCGCGAGCACGCCCGCCACCGCTCCGGTCGCTGCCCCGAGCGCGGGCGCCGCACTGGCCCCCGCACGCGAGGCCGGTGCCGCCGCCGCGCCCGCGGCACCGGGGCCCGTCGCCGCGCGGGACGCGCCACCGCCGAGCGCATCGCCACCGAGCGCGCCGTCGAGCGCGTCCGGCGTCCACGTCACGCTCGCCGACGTCGGCCTGGAGGCCGGCTCGCTCGATCGCACCGCCGATCCGTGCGTCGACTTCTACCAGTTCGCGTGCGGCGGCTGGATCCAGAACAACCCGATCCCCGCGGACCGCGCGCGGTGGAGCCGGGGCAGCGAGGTCGACGAGCGCAACAAGGCCGCGATCAAGACGCTGCTGGAGGACGCGGCGAAGGGCGCGGCCGGGGCCCCGACCAGCAAGAAGCTCGGCACGTTCTATGCGTCGTGCATGGACGAGGCGGCGGTCGAGCGCACCGGGGCCAGCGCGTTCGCGCCGTTGCTCGCGAAGACCCGCGGCGTCAAGGACGCCCGGACCTGGCTCGCCGCGGTGGTCGAGCTCCACAAGCTCGGGATCCACGTGGTGTGGGAACACCACGTGTTCGCCGACCTCAAGGACTCGACCACGAACCTGACCTACCTGGACGCCGGGGGGCTCGGCCTCCCCGATCGCGACTATTACGTCAAGCTCGACTTCCGCGACAAGCTCGACGGCTATCGCGCCCAGGTCGGCAAGCTGCTCGCGCTGGTGCCGGGGACCGGCAAGCTCGATCCCGCGGACGTGGTGGCGATCGAGACCGAGCTCGCCCGGCTGACCAAGACCGCGGTCGAGCAGCGCGACGTTCCCGCCGCGTACAACCCGACCGATCTCAAGGCGCTCGGCCGCCAGGTCCGCTCGGTCGACTGGCCGGCGTACTGGAAAGGGCTCGGCACCGCGCCGAGCGGCAAGATCGTCATCGGCACGCCGCGGTTCTTCGCCGCCCTCGACAAGCTGCGCGTGAAGTTCAAGCCGGCGCAGTGGGCGAGCTACTTCACGTACCACCTGGTCTCCGGCCTCGCGTTCGCGATGCCGCGGCCGATCGACGACGCCGCGTTCGAGCTGACCCGGCTGTTGACCGGGGTCGAGAAGCAGCGCGAGCGCGGCAAGCGGTGCATCGACCACACCACGGCGGCGCTCGGCGAGCTGCTCGGTCAGGCCTACGTCGCGAGCTACTTCCCGGCGAGCTCCAAGCAGGGCGCGAGCAAGCTGGTCGACGCGCTGGTCCGGGCGATGACCGAGGACATCGCCGGCCTCGACTGGATGGCGGACGCGACCAAGCAGCTCGCGCTCGCCAAGCTCGACAAGATCGTCCGCATGGTCGGCTATCCCGAGCGCTGGAAGGCCTACGACTTCGACGTCAAGCGCGACGACTTCGCGGGCAACGCGCTGCGCGCCGCCGCGTTCGAGGCCCACCGCGAGCTCGCGAAGGCCGGCAAGCCGGTCGATCGCAGCGAGTGGCGGATGAACGCGTTCCAGGTCGACGCGTACTACAACCCGAGCGCGAACAACACCGCGCTGCCGGCCGGCATCCTGCAGCCGCCGTTCTTCGGCCAGGACCGCGCGATCGCCGTCAACCTCGGTGGGATCGGCATGGTGATCGGCCACGAGCTCACGCACGGGTTCGATGACCAGGGCGCGCAGTTCGACGGCGCCGGCAACCTGGTGAACTGGTGGCAGAAGGCCGACCTCGCCAGGTTCGGCGACAAGGGCAAGTGCGTCGCCGACCAGTACTCGGGGTTCGAGGCGCTGCCCAGGAAGTTCATCCAGGGCCAGCTCACCCTCGGCGAGAACATCGCCGACCTCGGCGGGGTCAAGATGGCATTCCTCGCCTACCGCGCGCTGCGCAAGGACGCGGCCAAGCTGTACATCGCCGACGGGTTCTCCGAGGACCAGCAGTTCTTCCTGGCGGTCGGCCAGGCGTGGTGCGCCCGTGAGCGGCCGGCCGAGACCGAGCGCCGGCTCACCACCGACCCCCACTCGCCGCACAAGTTCCGGGTGTTCGGCGCGCTGCGCAACCTGCCCGAGTTCGCCGAGGCGTTTCGCTGCGTCGCCGGCACGCCGATGCGGCCGGCCCGGACCTGCTCCGTGTGGTGATGGTGACCGGCGGCTCGCAGGTGCCCTTGCGGCGGGCCGTGCTACATCCACCGGATGCGCGACGGCGATGATGCCCCGGCCGCGACCGCGGCGAAGCCCCCGCTCAAGCAGCGGCTGTCCGCGTTGTTCGAGGAGTACGGGCGGATCGCGATCGTCACGTACTTCACGCTGTCGATCCTGACGATCATCGGGTTCTCGATCGCGATCTGGACCGGGGTCAAGCCGTCGAGCGAGACCGGCGTGCTCGGCGTGATCATCGCCGGCTGGGCGCTCGCCAAGGCCACGTTGCCGATCCGGATCCTGATCACGCTCGGGTTGACCCCGGTGGTCGCGCTCGTGGTGCGGCGGCGCGGCGCGGCGGACACGAGCGAGCTGGCCGATGCGGACGCGTCGCCCGACGCACCGGCCGATCGCCCTCCCGATCCACCGGCCGATCGCCCTCCGGCACCCGGCGCGCCGTAGCGCCCATCCGGTGTACCGTCGCGGCATGAACGAGCTCACGCTCTACCTGCCGCCGGGCCGGCCGTGGAACACCCCGAACCTCAGCCCGTTCTGCACCAAGCTGGAGTGCTACCTGCGGATGGCGGAGATCCCGCACAAGACCGCGGCGATGAAGATCGGCAAGGCGCCCAAGGGCAAGATCCCGTATGTCGTGCTGTCCGACGGCACGGCGATGGGGGACTCGCAGCTGATCATCGAGCACCTGGAGCGCGCGCTGGCCGCCGAGGGCAAGCCGGCGCTCGATGACGGGCTGTCCCCCCGCGATCGCGCGATCGGCCACCTGACCCAGCGTGCGCTGGACGAGGCCTACTACTTCGTGACCCTGTACACGCGGTGGCGGACCGACGACGGGTTCGCCGCCGTGCGCGACGAGTTCAAGAAGTTCGTCCCGGGTCTGATCATCCCGCTGATCCGGCGCGACACCCGCAAGAAGCTGCACACCCAGGGCACGGGCCGGCACAGCCTCGACGAGGTCATCGCGTTCGGCGCCGCCGATCTCGAGTCCTGCGCCGAGCTGCTCGCCGACAAGCCGTTCCTGCTCGGCGACCGGCCGCGCACGGTCGACTGCGTGCTGTACGCCTACCTCGAGGCGCTGCTCGGCTTTCCGGTCGACTCGCCGCTCCGGGCGCGGGTCGCCGCGCGCGCCAACCTGGTCGACTACCGCCGGCGGATCCGCGAGCGCTGGTGGAAGGACCTCGAGCGCGCGGCGGACACGCCGGCGAAGTGATCCGCGGGCTCAGCCGGTGCCGGCGGCGCCGTGATCACACGCGCCTGAGCTGGTGAGCGGGCGAACCGCTCAGAGGCGAGAGGCGTACGGCTGAAGCAGCGGGACCTTCTCCCAGTGCCGTCGCAGCGCCGCGTGGTACGCGTCCGTCACGGCCGGGGCATCGCGGACCTCCGTCCAGCCGGCCGCGAGTCGCTCCATCGCTTCGCTCACGATCGCTTCGGTCCGCTCGGGTGGCTGTCCCACGCGGCGAGCGAGCTCCCGGAAGCGCGCGAGCGTGACCGCGGCGAACTCCTTCGTGCCTCCGAGCTTGAGCGCCATCTGGACCGAGAAGGCCGGCCACTGGGCGGTGAAGACCTGATCGTACAGCGGGCTCAGCTGTGCCTCGATCCCATCCGGGTAGATGATCGACCAGTTCTTCATGTGGGCATCGTTGTTCCCCGAAGCCACCACGAACACCAGGCGCCGCAGCACCTCGTCGTACGCGTCGTCGCCGACGATGCGCGCGGCGAGCAGAGCGACTCCTTCGTAGGTGATGTCGTCGTACTTCTTCGACGGTTGCCGTCCGACGATCTGCTGGAAGTCCTCCTGGTGGATCCGTGTCTTCCTGGCTCGACCTGGCTCACCGCCGTCGTGCGCGGACTCGCGATCGAACCGGCGAATCGCGAACACGGGGGTGGCCGGATCGACCTCGGGCAGCAACCCGCCCAGGTCGCGCAACGCGTGGAGCTCGATCTCCGGTACCTCGAACCCCGCGAGCCGGGCCCACCGCATCGTGACCCACTCATTGGCGCACAGCTCGGGGTAGGGATCGAAGGCGATCTTGGGGATCCAGTCGCCCCGCTCGTCTCGCGCGGGGATGGTAAGGCGATCCGCGTCGCGCTTCATCGAGAACTTCAACTGAACTCCGGCCAGGGAGAACCGCCAGCCGGCGTCGGTGGCGTCGTCCTCGCGCGACGGCGCCGTGTGATCCGGGCGTTCGCCGCCCTGCGGTCGCACGACGACCGCACCCGGAAGGTCGGCGCCGACGGCGCAGAGGAAGCCAAAGTCGTCATGGGACGCCACTCCGAGGCGGCTGCCGATCCGGACCCGCAGACCGCCCTCGGGGATCATGTTGGCAAAGAACGACGGCAGGTCGCCGGGCCGCTCTCCGCGCTGGACG
>JBGQCL010000043.1:0-43074 GCA_041495365.1 Kofleriaceae bacterium
ATCGAAAGGGGACTTTCCCGTCCCCTCTCGCCCGGCAAAGCCGTGCGATTCACCCCTCCGCGCGTCGCGTCGCGCGGCTGGTCGATCGAAAGGGGACTTTCCCGTCCCCTCTCGCCCGGCAAAGCCGTGCGATTCACCCCTCCGCGCGTCGCGTCGCGCGGCTCGTTGATCGAAAGGGGACTTTCCCGTCCCCTCTCGCCCGGCAAAGCCGTGCGATTCACCCCTCCGCGCGTCGCGTCGCGCGGCTGGTCGATCCCCTCGCCCCCCTCGCCGCGCTTGCGGGTCGGCTCGTCGAACAGCACCTCGGCCGCTGGCATCCGGGCCGGCGCCGGCGCGGCGATCCCGAGCAGGGCGCTGGCGGCGTCGCGCTTGATCGTGGCCTGGGCATGCGCGATCCGCCGCTTGTCCTGGTTCAGGATGGTCTCGGCGTGATCGAACTCGCCGACCGGGACGGCGAGCCGCGGCGGATCGCCGGCGGCGGGGGCGGCGGGGGCCGGGGGCTCGGAGGAAGCCGTGAGGCCCGCGAGCGCCTCCGCGAGGCTGTCATCGGTGGTGGCGCGCGGCGCGGCCACGGGCGGCGCGTCGGCGATCGACCCGGAGCCGCGCGCGGCGGTCGGTCCGGTGCCGGCGGGCGCCTTGCCCGACGGACTGCGCTCCGGCAGGCGCGGTGGGATCGCGTCGCCGGGCGGCGAGCCGAGACGGGCGCTGGCCGCCGCGTCGCGCCCGTCGCGTCCGTCCTCCCTCGGCGGCCCGCCGGTGACCCGGTCGCTGGCGAGCGCGCCGCGCTGGCCCGCCGCGATCGCCGCGCGATCGAACAGCGGTGGCGGGGTCTCGCCGATCGTCCCGGAGGCCGTGTTGGCGGTGAGCGAGGCGTTGCGATCGTGCTTGATGCCGACCGCGCCACGGTTCTCCTTGGTCCGGTCGGCCTCGGGCAGCGACGACAGATCGAGCTCGGCGCGGGCGGGCCGCTTGCCGACCGGGGCCTGGCCGGTGGGGGTCCGCGGCGGTCGCGGCGGCGCCGGCGCCGGGGCCGGCCGGGATCCGGCTGGGGGTGCGGGCGGTCGCGGCGCGTCGTCGTCCCCGTAGGCCTCGCGGAGCTCGTCGATCTTGTCCTCGAGCACCTTGCGCGCCTGGGAACCGGGCGGTGGCGGTGGCTGGGTCCTGAGCTTGCGCCGCGGTGCGTCGGGCGGGACGCGAGCTGGACCGGATGCCTCCCGCTTGATCGGGGGCTCGGGGACGGGTGGTGCATTGCTGTCCCATCCGGACGCCAGGTCCGCGATGCGACCCTTCGTTTCGTCCCCGAGACGACGGCCTTTGCGTTCGTCGTCCGGCACGGGGGGACGATAGCATGGCCCCGCGTCGACCCTTGCAATCCCGGTGGCGACGGCTGAGCCAATCACGTTGACATGCGATGCCAATCATGTTGACATCCTGGCGGTGCACGAGGCGGCAGACCGCCCGATCTGGGGCCGGCTCCGGGTCACCGAGCTCGTTGCCCGAGGGTCGTTCGGCCGGGTGCTGAAGGTGCTCGATGGCGAGAGCGGGGAGCCCCGGGCGCTCAAGATCGTGGCCGAGAGCGGCGCCGCCATGCTGCTCGATGAGTTCGAGCAGCTCGCGCGGCTGCGCCACCCCTCGCTGCCGCGGGTGTTCGAGGTCGGCCGCAGTGCGGAGCCGTTCGACGACCTGCCGGCCGGCAGCCCGTTCTTCCTCGCCGAGTGGATCGCCGGCGGGCGGTGCGACGCCCGGAGCTGGGATGGCCCCGAGCGGGCCGCGCGGATCTGGGCGCTGATCGGCGACGTCGCGGGGGCGCTGGCGACGATCCACGCGGCCGGCCTGGTCCACGGCGATGTTGCGCCGCAGAACGTCCTGGTCGCCGACGACGGCCGGGCGGTGCTGGTCGATCTCGGCCTCGGCGCGGCGACCGGGGCGCGCGGCACGCCGGCGTACATGGCGCCCGAGGCGGTTGCCGGCGACGTCGAGCCGCGCAGCGACCTGTACGGGCTGGGTGCGACGGTGGTCCGGTTGGTGACCGGCCGGCCGCTGTTCGGGGACTTGCCCGAACGGATCGACGCGCGAAGCGAGGCGATGGGGGCCAGAGCCCCCCGTGGGATCGACGCGGCGGGGCTCGGCGACCTGCTGCAGCGCATCGTCACCGGCGGGCCGCCGCCCGCGCTGGACGAGCTGCCGCGCCCGCTCGCCGATCTGGTGCGCCGGATGGTCGCGCGCGACGCCGACGACCGACCGCGCTCCGCCGTCGCCGTGCTCGACGAGCTCGACCAGCTGGCCGCCGTGATCGCGCCGGGGTCGCCGCGCCGGGCCCGGCCGCGGGTCGGCGCCGCGCCCGCCCCGGTGGCGTGGCCGGGGGCCGCGGCCGTGATCGATGCGATCGGCCGCAGCGTCGCGGCGGGCGGGGTGATCGTGGTCGCCGGCCCGGCGGCGTCGGGCGCGCGCGAGCTGGTCGACGGCGCGGTCCGCCGCCACCAGCTGGCGCAGGTCGCCGGCCGCGCGGGCGATGCCGCGGGACCGGTCGCGCCGCGGATCGCCGGGACGCTCGACGAGGTCGGCGCTGCGCTCGGCGCGCCGGCCGCCGGCCGAGGGGTGGATCTGGCGGCGGATCCGGGGGCCGATGCACGCGGCTGGATCGAGCGGGTCGCGCGGGCGGCGCGGCGGCGCGGCGCGCCGGTCGTGATCGATGCCGGTGGCGATCCGCGCGCGGCCGATCTGGTGGGCGCGCTGGCCCGCGCCGACGGTCCCGGCCCCGTGGTCGCGATCGTCGACGCCTCCGCCTCGAGCGAGCTGCGCCCGGGCGTCGCGCTTCACGCCGCGCCGGTGCTCGACGACGACGGTACCGCCGCGCTCGCCGCCGCGATGCTCGGGGCGGCGCCGCCGCGGGCGTGGGCGCGCGCGCTGCGGGTCGCCAGCGGCGGCCTGCCACTGCTCGTGATCGAGCTGGTCCGGTCGATCGCCGGCGAGCCGCAGCCGTTCGCGGTCGACTGGTCGGTGCGGACCACCGCGGGGCTCGCCGAGCTGCGCGCCCGCCAGCTGCGCGCGGCGCCGGCCGGGGCGCGCCGGGTCGCGGCCGCGATCGCGGCGTGGGGCGGCCGGGTCCGGATCGATCGCGCGCTCGCGACGGTGCGCGCCGAGGGCAAGGGAGCGGCGGCGCTGGCCGACGTCGCCGAGCTCGAGCGCGCCGGGCTGGCTCACCGGCGCGGGGACACGATCGCGATCGACCGCGCCACCGCGGACGCCGCCGAGGCGGTCGCCGGCGGCGAGGCGATCGCCCGGCTCGCGACCGCGGCGCTGGAGGCGCTGGCCGGCGACCCGGAGGCCGGCGACCCGGCGCTCGCGCCGCTGCTGCAGCGCGCGGTGCTCGATGCCGGGCGCGGCGCGCTGGCGTGCGACGTCGCCGAGCACCTGCTCGCCCGGGGCCGGGCCGACCGCGCGCTCGGTCTGGCCGGGCGTGCGATCGCGATCGCGCCGGCGCGCGCCGGGCTGATCGCGGCGCGCGCCGCGGCCGCCGCCGGGGCCTACCGCGACGCCGCCGCGCATGCCCAGGCCGCCGAGGCGGCGGGCGCCGATCCCGTGGCGGCGCGGCTGATCGCAGCGCGCGCGGCCCAGCGCGCCGGGCAGCTCGATGCTGCCGAGGCCGCGCTCGCCGCGCTGCACGCTGCCCACCCCGCCCACGCCGAGGTCGCCGGCAGCTACGCCCGGCTGCTGGTCACCCGGTCGCGCTACCGCGAGGCGCGCGCGATCGCGATCGCGGCGGGTCCGCTGTCCGGGCTGTCCGCCGAGGCGGCCGGGCTCGCGGCGTTCTACCTCGGCGAGCTCGAGGCGGCCGACGCGGCGTTCGCGGCGCTCGAGGTCGGCGCGGCGGCGCGCGGCGACGGCGCGACCTCGGGCCGGGCGTCGTCGCTGCGCGGCATGGTCGCCCAGCAGCGCGGCCAGCTCGGGCTGGCCAGCGACCGCTACCGCGAGGCGGTGCGCCGGCTCACCGAGGTCGGCGAGGTCCACGCGGCGGCGACCGCCGAGCTCAACCTCGGGACGGTGCTCGCCGAGCGCGGCCGGGCGAGCGACGCCCTGCCCCGGCTCGCCGCGGCCGGCCGGGTGTTCGCCGAGCTCGGCGCGACCACCGAGTCGTGCGCCGCCGAGCTCAACCGCGGCAACGCGCTGCTGCTGGTCGGCCAGCTCGAGGACGCCCGGGTGGCAGCCGACGCCGCGGTCGCGCGCGCCGACGGGGCGCCCCACCTGCGCGCGTTCGCGCTGATCGTCGCGGGCGACGCCCGGCGCCGGCTGGGCGACGAGCCCGGCGCGCTCGCGCGCTACCGCGAGGCGCTCGCGCTGGCGATCGAGCGCGGCGATGCCCACGCCCAGATCAGCGCGCACATCGCGCTCGCCGAGGCCGGCCAGCGCGACGGCGTCGTGGACGGCGGGGCTGCCGGTGGGGCCGCCGGTGGGGCTGCCGGTGGGGTTGCCGGTGGGGCCGCCGCCGGGGCTGCCGCCGGGGCCGCCGGTGGGGCTGCCGGCGGGGCTGCGATCGAGGCGCTGTGCGCGAGCGACGACGACCGCGATCGCTGGACGCTGGCGCGCGGCCGGCTCGCGCTGCGCGATCCCGCGGCGCTGGCGGCGCGCCCGCCGGGCTCGCTCGCCGAGGCGACCGCCGCGCTGGCCCGGGCGTGCGCCGAGGTCGCCGCTCGCGCCGGCGATGCCGACCGGCTGGAGCGCGCGTTCCGCGGCCACGCGACCGCGGCGCAGCTCGCCGAGCGCGCGCGCGACTTCGCGCTGGCGCGCGCCGAGGCCGAGCGCGCCCGGGTCGCGCACGCCGCATGGAGCGCGGCGACCGCCCCGGCGTTCCGCGCCGCGATCGATGGCGATCCCGACCTCGCCCGGCTGCCCGGCGGCGCGCCGCCCGCGCCGCGGTCCGCTCCGGCCGCGCCGCCACCCGACACCCAGATCGCCGTGCTGCGCCGGCTGCTCACGCTGTCGCGCCGGCTCAACAGCGAGGCCAGCACCGAGGCGAGCCACGAGGCGAGCACCGGGGCGAGCATCAAGCGCATCCTCGACGAGGTGATCGACACCGCGATCGAGCTGGCCGGCGCCGAGCGCGGCTTCCTGCTGCTGCGCTAGCCCGGCGGCGAGCTCGCCGCCGTGGTGTCGCGCAACTTCGCCGCCGGCGACCTCGAGCCCGCGCCGGGCGACGCGACGCGCTCGGTCAGCCGGTCGATCGCCGAGCGCGCCGCGCAGACCGGCGAGCCGGTGGTCACGGTCGACGCCGGGATCGACGAGCGGTTCGGCGCCGCGGCGTCGGTCGCCGCGCTGCGGCTGCGCTCGGTGCTCGCGGTGCCGCTGCGCCAGCGCGCGACGATCACCGGCTGCCTCTACGTCGACCACCGGCTGCGCGGCGGGGCGTTCGACGCCGCCGCGGCGGGCGTGCTGGGCGAGCTCGCGGACATCGCCGCGATCGCGATCGAGAACGCGCGGCTGACCGCCGACCTGCGGCGGACGACCCGCGAGGTCGACGAGCTCAACGCCCGGCTCAGCGTCGAGCTCGCCGAGCGCGACGCCGAGCTGGTCCGGGTCAAGGCCGAGCTGCCCGACCGCGGCCGGCTGCGCCACCGCTACGACCGGATCGTCGGCCGGTCGCCCGCGATGGTCAAGATGCTCGGCGTGATCGATCGCGCCGCGGCGACCGCGCTGCCGGTCGTGGTCGTCGGCGAGAGCGGCACCGGCAAGGAGCTGGTCGCACGCGCGCTGCACGACCACGGCCCGCGCAGCGCAGGGCCGTTCGTCGCGATCAACTGCAGCGCAGTGCCCGAGCCGCTGCTCGAGAGCGAGCTGTTCGGCCACGTACGCGGCGCGTTCACCGGCGCCGACCGCGATCGCCGCGGCCTGTTCGAGGTCGCCCACGGCGGGACGCTGTTCCTCGACGAGATCGCCGACACCAGCCCGGCGATGCAGGCCAAGCTGCTGCGCGTCCTGCAGGACGGCATGATCCGCCGGGTCGGCGACACCCGGGCCCGTCAGTTCGACGTCCGCGTGATCGCCGCGACCCAGCAGCCGCTCGCCGCGCTCACCGCCGCCGGCCGGTTTCGCGAGGACCTGCGGTACCGGCTCGACGTGATCAGCGTGCCGGTCCCCGCGCTGCGCGAGCGCGACGGCGACCTGCCGCTGCTGGTCGAGCACCTGCTGGCCGGGCTGTCGCCCGGGCGGCCGCCGCCCCGGCTGACCCGCGCCGCGCTGCGCGCGCTCGGCCAGCACCGCTGGCCCGGCAACGTGCGCGAGCTCGAGAACGCGCTGGCCCGCGGCGTGGCGATGGGCGGCGACGTGATCGACCTCGACGACCTGCCCGAGGCGATCGGGCGCACGGTCGCCCGCCCCGAGCCCGCCCGGCCCGCCGTGGGCGACGACCTCCGGCTGCGGCCGGCGCTCGCCGCCACCGAGCAGGCCTACCTGGCCGCGGCGATGGCGCGCGCCAAGGGCAACCAGACCGCCGCGGCGCGGCTGCTCGGGCTGTCGCGGTTCGGGCTGCAGAAGAAGCTGCGCCGGCTCGCGGGCGGCGCCGCGGGCGGCGATGACGCCGGTGACGACGATCGCCGCGGCTGATCGCGCAGCGGTCCGCGCGAAGCTCCACCTACCCCGTCGACCGCCGCCCCATCGACCGGATCCGGCGATGCGCGACCTCGGCGATCCGCGCGATCAGCTGGGGGTACGACATCCCGGCGATCTGCGCCGCGCGCGCCACCCCGGCGTCGGGCGAGATGTCGGGGTTGGGGTTGACGTCGATCACCCACGGCGTGCCACCGGCGTCGACCCGCAGGTCGATCCGGCCGTAGTCGCGCAGGCCGAGCGCCTGCCACGCCCCGCGCGCCACCTGGCCGACCGCCGCGGTCAGCGCCGGGCTGGCGTCGCGCAGCGGCACCGGCTTGGTCCCGGCATAGTCGACGTGGCGCTCGTCCCACTTGGCCGCGTAGCTGACGATCCGCGGCCGGTCGGCGGGCATCGCGGTGAAGTCGATCTCGTGGAGCGGCAGGACCTGGAGGTCCTCGGCGTTGCCGATCAGCGTGACGTTGAGCTCCCGGCCGTCGACGTAGCGCTCGGCGAGCACGGCCTGGTCGTGCTCGGCCATCAGCTCGCCGGCGCGCTTGCGCAGCGCCGCCGGCGTCGCGACCAGGTTCTCCTCGGTGATCCCGACCGAGGCGTCCTCGTGCGCGAGCTTGACGAACCACGGGTAGTCGAGCGCATCGAGCGTGGGATCGCCGACCGCGCCGGGGTCGGCCAGGAAGCGGTACGGCGGGGTCGGCAGCCCGCGCGCGAGCAGGACGTCCTTGGCCCGCCGCTTGTGCAGGCACGACGCCAGGCACAGCAGGTCGGCCCCGGTGTACGGGAGGGCAAACAGGTCGAGCAGCCCGACGAACGTCGGCTCGTTGCGCGGATCGCCGGCCATCGACTCGCACAGGTTGAACACCAGATCGGGCGCCGCCGCGCGGATCCGGTCGATCACGGCGAGCACCTCCAGGCCGTACAGTCCGATCAGCTCGACCGCGAACCCGCCGTCGGTCAGCGCGGCGGCGACGGCGCGCGCGCTCCCCTCGACCGAGATGACGTCCGTGGCGCAGGCCTCGGCGTCGTAGTCGGTGTTGTACAGCACGGCGATGCGCAGCGGCGGCGACATGGCGCGCCGATCATCTTACACAGCCTGCGCGATCCGGGGGCCGAGCTCCCGGGCGACCTCGGCGACCGTGATCGGCGCACCGCGTGCGCGGACCAGGGAGATCTGCGGGACATCGAGGCCGCACGGCCGGATCGCGCGCCACGCCTCGGGCGGCGTATCGACGTTCAGTGCGAAGCCGTGCACGCTGACCCCGCGCGCGACGTGAATCCCGCACGCTGCGAGTTTCTCGCCGTCGAGCCAGACCCCGGCCGGATCGCGCCGCCACGCCGCGCCCGGGGCGCCGAGCGCGGCGCAGGTCTCGGCGATCGCCGCAGCAACGCACTCGAGGAACGCCACGACGCTGCGCAGCCGCACGACCGGGTACACCATGAGCTGGCCGGGCCCGTGGTAGGTGACCTCGCCGCCGCGCTCGATCCGCTCGACCGGGATATCCCCGGCGGCGAGGACGTTGGCGACGCTGGCCGAGCGGCCCAGCGTGATCACCGGCGGGTGCTCGCACAGCAGCACGACGCCGGGCTCCCCGGCCCACACGCGCTCGCGGATCGCGAGCTGGTCGGCGAGCACGCGGCGGAACTCGACGCGGCCGAGCCACTGCCAGGCGGTGGTCATGCTCCCGCGGCTAGCCGGCCAGCAGCTCGTCGAGCAGCTGGTCGTCGACGTAGTGGAGCGGCGCCGCCGCGCTGACCACGCCGACCCCGGCGGAGATCAGCGCCGCGACCAGCTGGTCGCCGCAGACCACCGAGATCGACCGGCCGGCGCGCTCGAGCTCGTGCTCGGCGTCCTCGGACAGTCCGCGCGGCGAGAACAGGATGCCGGCGACCAGGTCCTTGGCCTCGACCCCGACCCGCAGCTCGCCGATGCCGCGCCGGTCGATCGGCTGATCGCCCGACCGCGCGCTGATCAGCACCAGGCGGTCGAGCCCCGGCGCGATCGTCTGCGCGTAGGAGATGCCGCCGACCCGCTTGATCCACGCGATGTCACGATAGCCAGCCGCGACCAGGTAGGCGTGGATCAGCCGCTCGAAGCCCTGGCCGCTCGCCTTGGCGATCCGCGCGGCCAGCGCGCGGTGGGTCGCACCGGCGAGCCGCGACAGCGCCGCGGCGACGCTGGCCTCGGCGTCGGCGGTCTGGCTCATCGCGACCGGGCCGGGAGCGAACAGGTCGCGGCCGCGGTACACGATCCGCGGCCGGAGGCCGAGCGTGCGGTAGCTGCGCTCGTCGCCGAGCAGCTCGGCCTTGAGCTGCGGCCACAGCTGCTCGGGGTCGGTCTCGACCAGGCTGCGCTTGCGCATCATCGCGGCGAGCTGGCGCACCGGCAGCGGCTGGCCGTTGCGGAGCTGGGCGAACACCGTCGCGGCGGCGTCGCCGAGCGGCGTGCCGACCCGGGCGAGCGCGTCGTGCTCGCCGTTGCTCGGCGGCAGCTGGATCGCCGGCGACGACGCCCCGGGCTGCGGCGCGCCGGGCGGCCGGCCGCCGGACGGCCCACCCGGGCGGGCCTCGGCGGCGCCCCGCACGAGCTCGGGCCGATCGGGCCGGGTGTCATGGGCCGGCCTGGGCGCGCCATGGTGCGGCTGGTCACGGCGCTCGGCGCGCTGGCGATCGCGCTCGTCGCGGCGGCGGCGGCGGCGGTCGCGGCGCTCCTGCCACTGCAGCTTGCGCTCGTCGCGCGCGTTGATCTCCGGCATCATCGGCCGGTCCTCGTCGGCGGTCTGCCGGTCGGTGTACTCGGCGTGCGCGATCGCGGGCTGGGCGAGCTCGTCGCCGTACACCGAGGCGAGCTCCTGCTCCTCGGGGCTGAGCGCCGGCGGCTGATCCTCGACCTCGACGACCTCCTCCAGCACCTCCCCGGCCGACTCGTCCTCGTCCTCGTCTTCGTCCTCGTCTTCGTCGTCGTCGTCCGGCTTCCCTGGTTCCCCGGCGGCCTCCTCGTCCTCGGCCGGCATCTCCTCCAGCACGTCCTCTGCGTCCTCGAGGTCGTCGCCGTGCACCGGCCGGGCATCGACGGCCTCGGCCGCAGCCCCGATCCGCGTCTCGGACAGGATGTCGGCGTCCTCGATCAGGTCGACGTCCCCGATCGGGAGCTCGGCCCGGGCGGGTGGCGCCGGCGGCGGCCGGGTCGGCCGCGGGATCCGGCCGGTCTTGCCGGAACGCCCCGGCTTGCTCGGCCTGGCCGGCTTGCTCGGCGGCTTCCCGCCCTTGGCCGGCCTGGAACGGGCGCCCGGCCTGGGAGCGGCCGTCTTCTTCTGCGGCCGGCGCTTCCCGGCGGCCTCGGCAGCTTCCCGGTCGGACTGTTTCTTTGCCATCGCGGCGTGTCTACCGTGCCTCGCGAAGCTGCGTCAAGGCGACCACACCGCGCGGTCGACGCAGACGAAAAATTGCCCCCGATCGGCATGGCCGTTTAGCGTCGGAATGGCGATGGGACGGCCGCGCGTTCTCGTCCATCAACCGGGCCGGCTGCCGCCGGGGGCCACGGCCAAAACGAAGGAGATGTCAGATGCAGTCCCGCAAGATCGGTGTGTTGCTCGGAGGGATGTCCAGCGAGCGTGAGGTGTCGCTGCGCACGGGGGAGGCGGTGCTCGCGGCGCTGCGCGAGCGCGGCCACCGGGCGGTTCCGATCTACGTGGATCGCGACGTCGACGTCGCGCTGCGCCAGGAGCAGATCGAGGTCGCGTTCATCGCGCTCCACGGCCGGTGGGGCGAGGACGGCTGCATCCAGGGCCTCCTGGAGATGCTTGGAATCCCCTACACCGGCTCCGATGTCCTCGCATCGGCGCTGGCGATGCACAAGGCCAAGGCCAAGGAGCTGTTCCGGCTCCACAACCTGCCGACCCCGGCGTACTACACGGTCACCGGCGCCCAGCTCGCGGATGGGCCGGAGGAGACGCCGGGTGAAGCGCTCGCCGCGATCCACGGCGACTTCGGGTTCCCGTGCGTGGTCAAGCCGGTCCGCGAGGGCAGCTCGGTCGGCGTCTCGATCTGCCGCGACCCGGCCGAGCTCCACCCGGCGGTCGAGCGCGCGCTGCGGTTCGACGACGAGATCCTCGTCGAGCGGTTCATCGCCGGCCGGGAAATCTCGGTCGCGGTGCTGGGCGACCGCGCGATCGGCGCGGTCGAGATCGCGCCGCGCGACGGGTTCTACGACTACGCCAACAAGTACGTCCGCGGTGCGACCGACTACTACGTGCCGCCCCGGGTGTCTCCGGAGCGCTACCGCGGCCTGCTCACCCAGGCGCTGCGCGCCCACCTGGCGCTCGGCTGCAGCGGCGCGACCCGCGTCGACCTGATGCTCAGCGAGGCGGGCAACGAGTTCATCCTCGAGGTCAACACGCTGCCCGGGCTGACCCCGACCAGCCTGCTGCCCAGGATCGCGGACGCCGCGGGGATCTCGTTCGGCGAGCTGTGCGAGATGATGCTTGCCGGCGCGGACCTCGCCGGCCGGCGCGACCGCGGCGAGCGTCGGATCGCCCAGCGCGCGTTCATCGGCAACGACCGCCGCGCGCCGGTCGCCGAGCAGCCCTGCGAGCCCACCCCGGCATGACGCTGCGCAGCCACCGCGGGATCTTGCTCGCCACCGCGGCGTGCGCGGTCGGCGTCCCGGCCAGCGCGGCCGCGTGGCTCGGCGCCCGCACCGCCGCGCTCGCCGCGCACCTCGGTGCCGCCGGCGGAGTCCCGGCGCGGATCGGTCGCGTCGACGCCGACCTGACCGGCGCGGTCCGGCTGTTGGATGTCGCGCTCGGCGAGCTGGTCACCGCCGACGCGATCGAGGCCTCGGTCGCGCTCGATTCGCTGCTGGCCGGCGCGCTGCGCGTCGACGAGATCCGGGTCGCCGCTCCGCGCGTGGCGGCCCAGGTCGACGGCGATGGCGACTCCGACCTCGCCCGGCTGGCGCGCCGTCTGCTCCCGCACGGCGGCCGCGGCGATGGGGAGCCCGCCGGCCGGCTGCGCCGGATCGTGGTCAGCGCGGGCACGCTGTCGGCGCGGATCGCCGGGCTCGGCGAGCTGACCGCCGCGGGCGTCGCGATCACTCCCGACGCGGCCGGGGTCCGGGTGACCACCGGTGCGATCCGGATCGACGGCCGCGCCGGCCCGGTCGCGGTCGAGCTCGGCTTCGCGCGCGGCGCCGCCGACGTCACCCTGCCCCACCTGCAGTTCCGCCGCGTGCTCGCGGTCGCCGGCGCCGGTGCGGTCACCGCGCTGGCGGCGTCGCCGGGGCTCGCGGGCACCGCCGCGGCGATCCGGCTGCGCGACGTCGCGGTCGGCCGGCTCGTTCCCGGCGGGCCGATCGAGCTGCGCGCCGCGGTCGACGACGACGGCGTGCCGCGCCGGCTCGCGATCGACATCGTGCCCGGCGATCGCGCGATCGCGATCCGCGGCGATCGGATCCCGCTGCGCGCGCTCGCCGCCGCGGCGCCGCGCGGGGTCGAGCTCGCCACCGCGCACGCCAGCGGCACGCTCGCCGTCCGCACGGCCGGCGGCCGGACCGACGTCGATGTCGACGGCGCGGTCGATGGTGTGGCGATCGATCACCGCGTGCTCGCACCGGCCACCGTGCCGCTCGCCGGCGAGGTCCACGCCTCGCTCGCGATCACGCCCGACGCGATCGCCGTGCCGCGCGCCGCGCTCGCGCTCGGCGCCGCCCGCGGGACGGTGACCGGCTGGCTGCGCCGCGGCGCGCCGGCCTCGGGCCAGCTCGACCTGACGCTCGCGACCGCGCCCTGCGGCGACCTGCTCGCCGCGCTCCCCGCCGAGCTGCGCGGCCCGCTCGACGGCATGGTGCTCGACGGCACGTTCGGCTCCCACCTCCGGCTCGCGGTCGACCTCGCGGCACCCCCCGGCGACGGCATCGCCCTCACCGCGTCGATCGCCGACGAGTGCCGCGCGGTGGCCGAGCCGCCGGCGGCCGACGTCGCCCGGCTCGCCGGGACGGTCGACCAGGGGTTCCCCGACGGCAGCCACGCGCGGATCGGCAAGGCCGAGCCGGGCTGGGCCGCGCTGGCCCAGCTGCCGCGCCACGTCGCCGGCGCGTTCGTCGCCGCCGAGGACGCACGGTTCTTCGACCACGCCGGCTTCGACCTCGACCAGATCGCGCGCAGCCTCGAGATCGACCTGCGCGAGCACCGCCTCGCCCGCGGCGGCTCGACGATCAGCCAGCAGCTGATCAAGAACGCCTTCCTGTCCCAGCGCCGCAGCTTCGATCGCAAGCTCCAGGAGGCGATCCTGACCTGGCGGCTCGAGGCACGGCTCGACAAGCGCCAGATCCTCGAGCGCTACCTCAACCTCATCGAGCTCGGCCCGCACGTCCACGGCATCACCGCCGCCGCGCGCCACTGGTTCGGCGCCGCGCCGCGCGAGCTCTCGGTCCGCCAGGCCGCGTTCCTCGCCGCGCTGACCTCGGAGCCGACCTCGATGAGCCGCCGGGTCCGCCGCGCCGGGGGCCTCGACCCCGACTCCGCCACCCGGGTCGACGTCGTGCTGCGCGCGATGCACGCGGCCGGCGCGATCGACGCCGCCGAGCTCGACGCCGCACGCACCGCCCCCCTGCGGTTCACCCCGTCCGCGGTGGACTGACGTACGGAGCGACACCTTCGACAAGGTGTGCTTGGCCATCGCTGCCGGGCAGGTGCACGTGTCCGAGCACGCCTACGACGAGGCCGTCGACGACGGTCTGCCGGTCACCTACGAGCGATCGTGTCAAACGCCCTCGGTCCGCTCGAAATCGTAGGACTCGGAGCGCGGCGGAGCGCTCAGCTCGGCTCGTCGAGCACCTCGTCGAGCGTCTGGGCGCCGAGCACGCGCTCCCCCCACCGCTCGAGGTCGGCCATGTCAGCCGCCTCGATGCGGGCGACGGCAGCCTCCGGTAGCTCGCCGAATCGGGCATGCAGCTGCCGCAACAGCAAGCTGCGTTCCCCTTCCTTGATCCCTTCCTTGATCCCTTCCTTGATCCCTTCCTTGATCCCTTCCTTGATCCCTTCCTTGCGGCCTTCCGTGACCCCTTCCGTGCGGCCTTCCGTGATCGCTTCGGTGCGCAGCTTCTGCTGGTAGTCCTCGAACCATGCTCGAATTTCTGCGCTCATGTCGTCCTCTTGGTCCGTCGCGTGTTCGTTCCTTAGCCGGAAGTGTACCAGCAGAGGCGTCGCGATGGTCTTCTCCCAGGCGTCGTCCGGCAGCGCCGCCAGATCGGCCAGCGCCTCGCGCAGCAGTCGTCCTGCACCGAGCAGGCGCAAGAGCAGCGTCTCACGCGTCCGGGGGAGCTCCGCCAGCACGACGACGCGCAGCACCAGGCCCCAGACCGCGTGATAGACCCCCGGGCGCACCGCCTGGCAACCGTAGGCGTCGAGCACCGTCTCGGGCCGGCCCGGGCTGATCACGACGAGCGCGGGGAAGGCCACCGCCGGCTGCGCCGATTCCTCGAGATCCGCATCCACCGCGGCGGCGCCGGCGCCGGCGCCGGCGCGGCGTGAGAGCTCGTGATGCCAGGTGTGTTGCTTGTTGATGCACCGGCGAGCCTTGGCGAGCGCCGGCGTGTCGTGGAACGGCTCGAACAGGCTCGGCTCCGCCGACAGCTCGCCGAGCAGGCCCAGCTGGCAGCGCTCGGCTGCGCGGTCGGGGTCGGGGACGCTGTAGACGTCGATCTTCTGCGTTGCCGCCAGGACCTCGACCTCGGACTCCGAGGCACAGGCGCGGCTCAACGCGTCGCGCAAGATGTTCTTCGCGAACTGGTCGGAGCGGTTGTGCATGGGCGCGTCACCCTCACCAGTCACCGCGGGGCGGCTTCACCCAGCTGTTCGAACTCGTTCACGGGCCGAACGCATCGCACACCGCTCTGACATCCAGGTCCGAGCGGTCGCTGCCGTCGTTGCCCTCGGGCCTGCAGGAGGGTGGAGGGCGAGAATCCCGCACTCGCAGCTGCGCGCTGCGGTCGAACCCACGCGGTCGGGTCTACCGGTCGATGCGGCGCCGCTGCTGCAGGCTTGTGCGAGCAGGACGGCTCTGGCAACTTCATCGCCATGAGCCGGCAGCGCGGTGCGTCGAGCATGCACCGCACCGAGCAAGTTGCGCAGGACATGATCGCTCGGCGCATCCCGGCCAAGGCCGGCGAGCTGCTCGAGGTCATCCATGCGATCAACCCGACCGGCCGCTCGCTCGGCGCAGCGGACGAGCGCCGCCGCTACGAGCTCAAGGCGCGCCTCCAGAGCTTGCTGATCCGCAACTTCGCCGAGGATCTCGTCGTGACGGACGGCGCACCGGGCGTGGTCTCGATCCGTCACCGCTATCTGAAACAGGACGCGTGTCACGCGCGGCTCGACGAACTGGACGACGATGCGCGCGCCCGCGCGCGATGGATGCTGGACGTCGGCGAGCTCGTCGAGCTACACGGGGGCGTGGCAATGTCGCCGGCCGCCCCGGTGATCGCCGACGCGGACCCGCTCGACCAGGGACGCGGCGCGCTGGCGGAGTTCGATTACGAGACGGCGCGGACTCACTTCGAGCGCGCGCTGCAGGAGTCGGACGGAGATCCCGCAGCGGCCCGGGCGTTGCTCGAGCTGCTGGTCGACCACATGGCGGCGGATGGTGATGCACTGGCGGTCGAGGCTCAGCTGGGGCCGCGCGCCGCGGCCGACGCCGAGGTTCGCGCCTTGCTGGCGGTCGCCGCATCGCGCGTGGGGGATGTCGCGGCGGCTCATCGCCTGCTGGAGGGCCTCGCCGGTCCCCGGGTCGCGGAGGCATGGAAGGCCCTCGCCGAGGATGCGATCAGGCGCCAGGCGGGCGAGGAGCTCGAGCACAGTATCGCTCGCCTGACCGACGCCGACCCGACGCACCCCGATCTGGTTCAGTTCCGAGAGCAAACGCAGCGGCTGCGCGCCGATGCCCGGCGGCCGGCCGAGCTGGAGCTGGCGCAGCTGGCCAAGGCCGGTGACAACGAGGCCACCGAAGCTCGTGCGCGCGCGCTGCTGGCCCGCTGGCCCGATAGCCGCGTCGCCGGCCGGATCCTGGGCGGGATCCAGGACCGGAGGCGCGCGAGCGAGGCCGAGCGGCTGCTCGCGAGCGCGCGCTCGGCACTGGCGAGCGGCGACATCGTGCTCGCAACCGAGCTGTGCCGGCAGGCGCGCAGCGTGGGCGCAGACCCAGCGGATCTGCTCGAGCAGATCCGCCAAGTCGAGGCGCTGAAAGAGCGCGCGCACCAGGACGCGGAGGTCGCCGCGGTATGTGCTCAGCTCGCCGGCGCAGATCGGCGTCCAGGCCTGGAGCGGTTTCTCGCACTCGAGCCCGAGCTGCGCCACCGGGTCCGGATCCAGCGCGACCTCCCGCTGCTCGAGTGGCTCGAAGCGGTCGCCGCGCGCAACAAGGGAGCGCAGCACGGCGCGGCCATCGATGCCGTGCTCGCGGTCGCGGTGGCAGCGAGCGCGGCGGAGCGCGGCGACGACGAAGCCACGCTCGCGCTGCTCGAACCGCACCGCTCGCCGATCGCCGGTCTGGCCCGGGCGAACGAGCTCCAGGCCGAGGCCCGCGGCAGGATCGCGGCTCGCCGGCGCGCGGCCGCGGCCAGCGCGCTCGAGCAGGCCCAGCTCGCGCTCTCTCGAGACGATCTCGAGATCTGCGAGCGCCTGTGCGATCAGGCAGATGGCCGGGATCTCGATCGGGCGCTGCAACCGGCCCTCGATCAGGTGCGGCACGAGCTCCGCGCGCGGCAGGAGCTGAAGCGCGGTCTGACCACGGTGGACCACCTGGTCGCGTCGGGCGACCTGGTGAGCGCTCGCCACGAACTGGAGGTCCTGCTCGCGGCCGATCGGGTCGAGGTCGCTCAGGTCGCCGCGTTGCGCCGGCGGCTCGACGATCTCCGTGCAGAGCTGCGGCGCGTCTGGTGCGTTTGTGCCAATGACGTCGGCGAACAGCCCGACCACCACGACCTCGTCGGCGAGCTGCTCGGCCGACTGCCTTACTGCGAGGCGGCCCAGCCGTGGCTGGCCCCCGGCGGGCGCGAGCTCGTGGTCGCGAGCACCGAGGGTCCCCACGTGTTCCTCGGGCGCGTATCGGTGGACGATGGCCGGTTGCGCGAGCGACGGTACCTGCGAGCTCCCGCGGCCCTGGGCGAGCTGATCTCCGCGACGGTCGACGGCGACGCGCTGTGGCTGATCGGCGATTCCGGTCGCGTGCTCCAGGTATCGTGGACGACGGGAGAGCCCGTGCGATGGCTGTCCCTGGACCGATTCCTGATCGGCGCCGAGCGGATCGAGCGCGCGTTCGTCGTGCCCGGCGGGTCACATCTCTGGCTCGAAGTGAGCGTCCCCACCGGCTTGCCCTCGGACCGGGTGATCGAGATCGACCCATGGCGACTCCGGCGCGAGCTCCCTGCCGCCCGCTCCTTCCATCCGCTCGCCGCCGGCAGCTCCTCGGGGGTCGTCGGAATGGGCTTCGACGGCGGCGCGGTGCGCTACACCGAGCGTGGCGCTGTGGCCGAGGAGATCGCCGCCGGCGTACGGATGCAGGTGTCCACGGTCGTCATCGATCCCGACCGCGAGCTGGTCGTGCTGGGATCGCGGCTCGGCGGAGCCGGCGAGATCGAGATCGTGCGAACCAGGGCGGGACGTACGATCCACCGCCGGACACTTGTCGCGACGTCCAGCGAGTCGGCGCATTGCTGCGTTTCCGCGCGGGAGCCCGGGCTCCTCGCCGTCCATCACCACGTGGAGCACGACGACATCGGGCGTCCGGACGTCCAGCTGGCGGTGTTCCGGTTCTCCGATCCGGAGCTCGCCGCCGTCTACACGACCCCGGCGCCGTGGTACCTCGTCCTCGCGCAGGACGCCGACGCGGCGCAGGCGGTCTGTCTATGGGACAGCTCGCGCGGCGTCGAGATCGAGCGCCTCGGATCGCAGCCGCCCGCCTTCGGCGACGCGATCGGGCTGCACGCGCGGTGGTTCGCACCGTTGCTGGACGGCCACTTCGCGTGCGGATCCGCGGCCGACGCGGGAGACACGGCGCTGCTGTCCGCCGCGAACCGCGCCGCCGACCGCGGCGACTGGCACGAGGTCCGTACGCTGCTCGAAGGCGTACCGCCCGGCAGCGTGGCGCCGGAATGGCTTGCACATCATTGCCACCTCCTCGGAATCGCATGGCTGCGGACCGGAGCCGAGGCCGCCCGCGCGCGCGAGCTCTGGCAGCTCGGACGTTCCCAGGAACATGCGGGCGACCGGTTCTTCAAGTGCCGGCTCGACGTCTGCCTCGAGATCGTCGAGCCGCTGCCCGATCCACTGCCCGACGAGTGGTGGGGGCCTGGAGCCTCCTTGGTCCGGCAGCTGCGAGGAGCCATCGCGAGCGCGGACCGCCTCACGGCGGGGGGCCCGCCCCGGGCGTCGCTCGACGTGCTGCGTCGCCGCGCGGTGACGGGAAATGAGGAGTTGCAGAGTGCGGCACGGCTCACCGCGGCATGGCTGGCGGTCGATCCCGGCTGCACCAACGACCGCTTCAGTGCGGCGATCGCGCTGGCCCGGTTCGTCACGCTCGCCACGGCTCGCGCCCCGGGCCTTCGAGTCCTCGATCTTCCGATCGAAGGGGCCTGGAGCCGGGATCGGCTGACCTCGCTGGCCGAGGATGCGAGGCGGTGGCTCGCGGCGTGGCAGGCTTGATCAGACGCCGAGGAACAGGCGGTTGCCGAAGTTGCGCTCGAGATCGGCGGCGAAGATCTTCTGGGCAGCGCCGTCGATGTCGTAGGCGACGCGCTTGAACTCGAAGGTGCGCTCCTCGGTGTCGTAGATCGTGTAGCTCGCGCGGTTGTCGTAGTCGCGGGGCTGGCCAACCGAGCCGACCGAGATGATGTAGCGGTGCTCGGGGCGGATCACGAACTTGGTGGCGACGACCTCGTAGACCTCGTCGCGGCTCAGCGCGAACGACTTGCAGAGGTGGGAATGGCCGATGAACGTGACCATGCCGAGGTCCTCCCACATGTCGAGGCAGCGCGTCGCCTGCTCGACCGAGAAGATGTACTCGAACTCCTCGAGGTTGATCGGCGAGCCGTGGCAGAACGTGATGTCGCCTTCGCGGACCTCGTACGGCAGGTTGCGCAGCCAGGTCATGTTCTCCGGCGACAGCTGGCGGGCGTGGAGGTCGAGCGCCTGGCGGGCCGCGTCATAGTAGTACGAGTAGTCCATCCGGCCGGCGACCGCAGCGTCGTGGTTACCCAGGATGGTGTAGGCGGCGGTGCGCCGGATCAGGTCGCAGCACTCGTTGGGCGACGCCCCGTAGCCGACGACGTCGCCGATGCAGACGTACTTGTCGATGCGCTCGGACTTGTAGGCATCGATGACGGCGTTCATCGCTTCGATGTTCGCGTGGACGTCGGAGAAGATGCCGATCCGCACAGCTGCCGCATGATACCCGAACTCGGCAAGATCTGGGCACCGTCGATCGCAGCATCTACCAGCAGGCGTCCGCCGCGGGGGGTACGATACCGCGCGTAGAATGTCACGCTGCGACGCGTCCGGCAGCTCCGGCGCGCGCGGTGTAGGCCAGGCTCACGATCCGGCGGATGCCCGCGCGTCGGGTGGATCGCCGTCGTCGGGCGCGCCCGGCTGCAGCGCCTCGAAGAACTGTTGCGAGAACGCATGGTTCACGCTGAGCTCGTGCTCGCCGGGCCCTGCCGCCCCCCGCTCGGCGCCGCGATCGCGGATCGTCCTGCCCAGAAGCTCCAGCGCCCTGCTCGCGATCGGGGATACGATGCTCTCCGCGGCGGCCATCGCCGACAGCGCGGGCTCGCCGCCACGCGCGCCGACGTGCGCCATCGCCCAGGCGATGCGCTCCTCGGCCTCCGGACCACCGCGCCCGACGTCACGCACCAGCCAGACCAGCGCCGGCGTCCCGATCTCGCCGATCGCGCGGGCGATGTCGTGCCACAGGTCGGTAGGCTCCGACAGCAGGAGGCCGATCACCGCCTGGGTCGCTTCGTCCGACCGCCCGAGCGCGAGCGCGAGCGCGCAGCCGTGGCGCAGGTAGGCCTTGCTGCTCGACAGGCCCTCGATCAGCGCCGGGTGGGTCGGCGGTCCGAGCTTGACGGCGCGCGCGAGCACGCGGACGGCCTCGCCGCGGCTCATCTGCAGCGCGGCCGCGATCACCGGCCGCGCCGCCCGGGGATCGCTGTGGTCGCACAGCGCGAGCGCCGCCGCGAGCTTGCGCGCCCGGCCGTCGCGCCCGGTCGCCGGGGCCTCGAGCACGTCGAGCAGCTCGTCGGTCGACAGCGGCAGCGACGCATCCGGTGGCAGCTCCGGAGCCGCCGATGCCACGGTCTCGATCGACCCCGCGGCGACCGGGGCGGCATCGCTGGCGATCGCGCCGGCGCCGTTGGGCGCGGTGGCCCGCAGCGCGACGCCGAGCGCGCGGGCCTGTTCCGCGATCGCGGCGGCGTTGTCCGCCGTGGCCTCGGCGTCGATGTCGAACGCGCGGGGATCGTGGCGCAGCCTCTCGAACCCGCGGTCGAGCCGGGCGATCAGGTCGCGGCGCGACCGCGCGAAGCCCTCGGACACCGCGATCTGCGCCAGCTCGGGCCCCATCCACAGGCCCCACGCGACCGCGCGGGCGACCGTCCTGCGCCGCAGCTGGCGCCACAGCGACAGCGGGAACCCGCGCGTGCAGACCAGGTAGTCCTCGAGCGCGGGCCGGGTGAACCGGCGGGTGATGGCGAGCGCGCGCCGCAGCTGCTGCGCGGTCGCGATCTGCGCGAGCTTGTCGACCCGGAGCTCGTTGCGCTCGGAGTGGCCGATCCCGAGCAGGTCGTAGCCCGCGCCCAGCACCAGCTCGCGCGCGGCGCGGTGATCCAGCGCGCCGTGGGCGGTCACCGCATGGAGATGCTCGTCGGCGGCCTGCGCGAGGTAGCTGACGTTGTCGGCGAGCGGCGCGGTCAGCTTGCAGCGCCGGACCGGCCGGCCGTTGATCCCACCGGGGGCCCTGCCCCCCGCCGCCTCGCCTTGCTCGTTGGTGATCACGGTGAGGGTGAGCTCGAAGCTGCGGCCGAGGGCGCGCAGCACGCTGCGATCGCGGTCGGCGGCGATGTCGAGGGTCTCGACCGCGAGCTCGCCCGGCGCCGGGGCGCGCAGCGCGGCCGGCGAGCCGAGCACCAGCGCGATCACGGGAGCCGTCGGCGCGCGGTGCAGCACCAGCCGGAGGTCGAGCGGGCCGGCCAGCACGGCGGCCAGGCCGGCGTCGGCCGCGATCGCCAGGTGGACCCCGGTCTCATCGGCGCGCCAGCCCGGCTCGGGCACGACCGGCGCGCTGTCGTCGGTCGCACCGGGGACCGGTCCGACGATCGGCAGCTCGGCGACCGCGGTGGTCACCGGATCGCTGCTCGGGCCGCCGGGGCCGGCGGCCTCGGCGTCGGCGAGCGCGGCCTCGGCCAGCATTCCCGCATCGGCCTCCGCATCGGCCTTCACCTCGGCGTCGGTCTCGGCCTCCAGCGCTGCCGCGATCTCGGCGTCGGGGTCGAGGCCGGCGTCGCCGGGCTCGGCGCGGTCCTCCGGGTCGATCGCTGCGCCGGGCGGCGGCGACATCACCGGGACGGCCATCGGCTCCTCGAGCGCGATCTCGGCGTCGAACGAGCTGTCATCGAACGGCACCTCGTCGAGCGAGTGCTCGTCGAACGGCACCTCGTCGAACCCGGGATCGAACGGCTCGCCCGCGGGGTCTGCCTCGCCCTCGGGCGCGCCTGCCGGGGCCTCGGCGCCGAGCGCGTCCTCGCCGCCCACGGCTCCGTCCACCGCTCCGTTCACGGCTCCGTCCACCGCTTCGTTCAGCAGCCCCTCCGCGACGTCGTCGGCCTCGACCACGCGCTCGATCACGGGCTCCGCGTCGGGGTCGAGCGGTCCGTCGCCGGTCGGCACGTCGTCGCTCCCCGGATGAAACTCGATCCCAGCCTCGGCCTCGATCCCGGGCTCGGCGGCGAACTGCTCGGTGTCGTGGCCGTGGACCTCGCCGCGTAGCCGGGCGAGCTCGACCCGCGCCGCGGCGAGCTCGGCCCGCGCGTCGCGTTGCCGCGCCCGGTCCACGAGCAGGGCGCGCAGCCCCTCGGCGGCGAACGCGACGACGAAGGCCTTCGCGTAGCCCGGGATGTCGGCGATGTCGTCGCGCAGCTGCTCGAGCAGGCGGATCCGCTCCTCGATCTCGCGGTGGCGATGCGCATCGCCCAGCACCAGGACCATCAGGCGGGCGGCCGGGTCGTGGTAGACCACCGGCACGGCGATCCGCATCTCGCCGCCGCCGAGCTGCACGACGTTCAGGCTGTCGTCGCGCAGCTGCTCGGCGAGCGCCGGATCGTCAGCGGCGTTGATCCCGGTGTAGACCTGGACCGCGACCAGCGCGCCGCGCGAGTCGATGACGTGGACCGTGGACGTCCGGGTCTTGCCGATCTCGCCGACGTACGGCGGGCCCATCACAGGCAGCTCCCCGGGCCGCGTCGCACCATGGGCTAGTTGACCGGCCCGCTCGATTCATCGTCGGCGACCGGCTCGGGCGCGCCGCCGCCGAGCGAGTCCTCGTCGTCGTCGGTGTCGTCGTCCTCGCCGGGCGCGCCGTCCCGATCACCGGCGGCGTCGGCGGCTTCGACGTCCTCGTCGCCGAGCATCTGCGCCGCCACCGCGACCAGCACCTCGTGGACGTGCTCCAGGGTGTCGAGCCGCCCGCACAGCGAGTAGTAGTCGTCGATCGTGACCTCGCCCATCCGCGCCAGCGTGCGCTGGACGTACGGCAGCATGCGCGGCGGCGCGGCGATCTCGGAGTCGAGATCCGCGAGGTCGGCGCGCGCGATCGCCGCGGCGACGAACCCGACGGGCGAGAAGTTGAGGCCGGTCGGCAGCACGATGCGCCACTCGGTCTCCTGGTCCGCGAGCTCCCAGCGCCCGCCGAGCCGCTGGCGGACGACCTCGCCGAAGTACGCGGCCGAGGTCGCGACCACGAGCTGGAGCGCCGCGGGCTGGCCCTCGGGGACGGTGCGCAGGTAGTGGTCGAGCACCGGCAGCGTGTTGCTGTCGTACTCCAGCTGGATCCCCAGTGCCCGCCGGACGTACGAGACCGCCTGGTCGGCGTACTCGCGGACGCGCGGGGGAACCGAATCGAGCATGTCGGCCAGCGTACCGCGGTTCGCGGGACCGGGCTACGGCCGGCTCTCGATGATCGCGAACCGGACGTTGCCCTGGGGCGACCGGATCTCGACGACGGCGGCGTCGCCGGTGGACTGGCCGAACGACGACTCGACCCAGCCGTTCGGCCGGGGCTGCATCGGCGCGCCGAGGTCGACCTTGGTGCCCTGCGCACGGACCATGACCGCGCCGTGGCGGCGGAGCTGGACGTCGATGTCGCCCTTGAACGTGGACACCAGCAGGTGGCCGCGCAGCGCGGCCTCGGCCTCGAGCAGGATCTGGCCCTCGGTCGCGGTCAGCTCGATGTCGCGGACGCGGACCCGGCGGCCCTCGATCCGACCGTGGTGGACCGAGGCGACCAGCCGGTCGCCGCCGATCGTATCGAGGTGGAGATCCGACGCCAGGGTCTGGGCATCGACCGAGCCGAACACCTGGACCAGCCGGGTCAGGCCCGACACGCTGTGGGTCAGCACCTCGCCCTGGACGTTGCGCACCGAGATCGGGCCCGACGCGGTGTCGAGGTCGCTGCCGGCGTCCATGTTGATGACCTCGAGGGCTCCGCTCGACACCGCGGCCTCGATCCGCGCGTTGCGCGGCGCCCGGATCAAGAGGTCGATCCGGAGCTGGCGGCGGAGGACCGGGCGGGCCTCCTTGCCGCCGTCCGCGGTGGTCTTGATCGAGACCGTGCCGTCGGGGTTGGGCACCAGCGAGATGTGCAGGCGATCGAGCGCGTCCTCGTCGGGCGCGAACTTGTGGCTCTCGATCTGGATCGCCGTGCCGTCGTAGCCCTCGACCTTGACGTCGCCCAGCGGGTTCTCGATCGAGAGGTGGGTGAACGCGTGGCCGGCGGGCTCGATCGACAGCCGGGCGCGCTCGCTGGCGCCGCGGTGCGGAGCGCCGGTCTCCGGGCTGCCAGTCTCCGGGCGAGATGCGGCCGCCGGGCGCGACGGCTGGGCGGCGGCCGATCGGACCGGGCCCGCCACCAGCGCAGCGGTCGCGGCGAACCGGGTGGCGCGGGCGAGGATCGCGATCCGGGCGCGCGAGGCTGCGCTCACTGCGGCCCTCCGCTCGCGAGCAACCGGTCGTCGCGGACGATCGCATGTTGCAGGTAACGGATCAACGAGCCCTCGGCGCGCTGCACCGCGCGCGGCACACCGGCGTGCGCGATCGCGCGCCGCAAGCCGGCGACCCGGGAATCGAACGCCGCCCGGTCGTCATCGCTCCAGCGCTCGCGCGCGGCTTCAGCAAGCGTCATCAGCTCTCCGACCACGCGATCATAGCTCTCGGTTGTCCGCGCCGGATCGGCGGCCAGATCCGCGGTGACGTCGTCGGGCGACGGCGCCTGCAGCGCGGCCGGGTCCGGCGCCGGGCTCGGGGCGGGCGGGTCGCGCAGCACGGGCGGGTCATGCAGCGCGGGCGGGTCGCGCAGCGCGGGCGGGTCGCGCAGCGCGACCGGCGGACCCGCCGGCTCGTCGGCGCGGTGGCTGCGCAGGGTCAACAGCGCGATCGCGGCGGCGGCGACCGCGCTGGCGACGGCGAGCTGCGGCATGCTCGGCGTCCAGCGCGCGCGGGCCCAGCGCGCCCAGCGCGCGGCCGCGCGGCGCCACCGCGGCGTGCGGGCATCGGCGACCTCCTCGGCCGCGAGCCGGGCCTGGACGCCCGCCCACAGCGACGCCGGCGGGTCGACCGGCGGCAGCAGGCGCAGGCCATCGCGCAGCGCCGCCTCCTCGCGGGCGACCTGACGGCACGCCGCGCACTCGCGCAGGTGGCCGCGCACGACGCTGCCGTGGTCGTCGGCGAGCTCGCCGTCGAGGTACGCGGTCAGCCGCGATCGGATCTTGTCACAGGTGGTCATGGTGGCCGGGTGGCTAGGCTCCGCTGCGCTCGGTGCCGCGGTCTGTGATGTTCGCGCCGAGTAGCTCGCGCATCCGCGCGCGGGCCTTGTGGAGCTGCGACTTGCAGGTGCCGATCCGGCACTCGAGGATCGCAGCGCACTCCTCGTGCGACAGGCCCTCGACGTCGTGCAGGACCAGGATCGCGCGGTAGCCGGCCGGCAGCTGGGCCAGCGCCGCTTCGATCCGCGCGGCGAGCGCTGAATCGCGCTCGGCGACCGGCGGCGCGGGGAGCTCGGTCAGCCCATCGTCGCCGACCTCGTTGCGCCGACCGCGCCGCGCCAGGTGCGACAGCGCCGCGTTGACGGTGAGCCGGTAGATCCAGGTGGACAGCGCCGAATCGCCGCGGAACGCCGCGAGGCCGCGGAACACGCGGACGAACACCTCCTGGGCGACCTCCTCGGCGTCGGACCCACCGACGATGCGGTGCGCCATGCCGAAGACCCGGCGCTTGTACTGGTGGTAGAGCATCTCCATCGCACGCGCCTCGCCGCGCCGGCATGCCGCGATCAGGTGGGCATCATCGGCGAGCGTGGCGGAGTTGCGGGTGCGGGGTTCGGCGAGTGCGGCGGGTACTGGTTCGGCCAGATCGGTCACGGGTGCCCCAGGTGACGGCGCCCCACTCGGTGGTGGGTCTGGGGTGGGACCGCCGGAGTCCGAAACTCGTTGCCCGGAGCTGCGAGACATGATGACGATCACGGCAGGGCCGCGAGAGCTGCCCGCACGCTAGCAGCAAACGGCGCAAGCCCGCATCAGCTTTCGACCGAGTGTGCGTTTGGGTATGATGGGCGGGTGCAAGCCCCGCTTGTCGTTGGCCTGGGCCGCGTCGGGGTGGCCATCTCGGCGCTCGGCCCGAACTTGCCGGAGATCGGCGCCCCGGCCGCGGATCTCGCCGCGCTGTCGACGTCTCCGGCCGCCGGCATCGCCGTGGCGCTGCGCGCCGCGCTCCGGCTCGGCTGCCGGGCGCGCGCTGCCGGGACGCATGGCGCCGATCTGCTGGGCCAGCTCGCGCGCACCGCGATGCGCGAGGCCGGGATCGACGTCGAGCTGGTTCGCGCGGTCGGCTCCAGCGCGTGCGAGCTGGTCACGGTCGCCGGCGACGGCACGCTGCGCACCCGCTACCAGGGCGACCACGGTCAGCCGGTGCCGATCGACGCCGGCGCGGCGCTCGCCGGCGCCGCGGCGCTGCTGATCGACGGCACCGCGCCCGCCGACCAGCTCCACGCCGCCGAGCTCGCCAAGCGGACCAAGCAGCCGGTGATCTTCGACGTCGGCGAGCTGCGCGACGGCACGGTCGACCTGATCCGCGTCACCGACATCCTGATCGCCTCCGAGCGCGAGGCCAGCGAGCTCGCGCCGCGCGGCGAGCTGACCGACGCCCTCGACGAGCTGCTCGCCCTGGGGCCGCGCGCGGTGGTGATCACGCTCGGCGACAAGGGCGCGATCGGCCGCCACGGCGAGCAGATCGTGCGCTGCCCGGCGTTCCCCGGCGACGTGCTCGACGCCTACGGCGCCGGCTCGGTGTTCCACGGCGCGTTCGCCGCCGCGCTGCTCAGCGAGCTGCCGTTCGCGCGCTGCATGGAGCTCGCCGCCGCGGCCGCGTCGCTGTCGCTGCGCGATCTCGGCCCGTGGTCGGCGATGCCGAGCCGCGACGACGTGCTCACCCTGGTCCGGACCCGGCGGGGCTGACGGTGACCCGCGGCACACCGCCGGGCGCCGGGTTGAATCAACCGGCCGCGCGCCCGTCCACCGGAGCATGACCCCGGAAACTCCCCTGTCGAGCCGCGCATCGCGGGCCTCGGACCATGCATCCGGCCGCCGCGTGAGTCATGGTCGGAGCATGTATCGCCTGCTCGCGCCGTCCGTGGTCCTCGTGGTCGCCTGCGCCTCCAGCGCGTCGGCCGAGCCCCCTGCCCCCGCCGCGCCGTCGCCGCCCGCCGCGCCCGCGGCCTGCAAGCCGACCGGCGCCGTGGTGTTCCAGATCGACCACAAGGTCGAGCCGGGCGCCAAGCTCGCGACGTCGGCGGTCAAGCTCCACGCCACCGGCGCATGGACTCGCGACGAGACCGACCCCGAGGGCAAGGCGCAGCCGCAGACCGCCGGCTGCCTCGCCCGGCCCGACGTCAAGCAGGTGACCGACGCGCTGCACGCCGCGCCGTGGAAGATCACCACCGCGCGGATCCACTGCATGGCGATGTCGCCGCAGTTCACCGAGTACCGCGTCGACGGCAAGCTGGTGTTCACCCAGAAGCTGTGCAGCGGCCAGAGCCTCGACGACAAGAGCCGCGCCGCGCTCGACAAGGCGATCGCGCGGGTCGAGCCGTCGGGCACGCCCAAGCAGGCGCCGTAGCCGGCTACCGCTTGCGCGGCCGTCCGACGTTGCTGCCCTCGAGCCGGAAGTTGGCCTCGGCGGCCGCCATCTGCTCGGCCTCCTTCTTCGACTTGCCGACCGCGCGCGCCCACTCGTCATTGCCGATCGTGACCGCGACGACGAACCGCTTGTCGTGATCGGGGCCGATCTCCTGGACGACGCGGTAGGTCGGCGTCGCCTTGAGCCGGGCCTGCGTGGTCTCCTGCAGCCGGGTCTTGAAGTCGTAGAAGCCCTTGAACTCGACGGTCTCGATCCGCTGCGCGAGCAGGCGCTCGACGATGCCCCACGCGGCGTCGAACCCGCCGTCGAGGTAGACCGCCGCGAGGATCGCCTCGAACGCGTCGGCGAGGATCGATGGCTTGGCCCGGCCGCCCGACTTCTCCTCGCCCTTGCCGAGCATCAGCCACTCGCCGAGGCCGAGCTGGGCGGCGACCTCGCTCAGGCGGGCCTCGCTGACGACCTGGGCGCGGGTCACGCTGAGCTCGCCCTCGCGGAGCTGGGGGTAGCGCGTCATCAGCTTGTGGCCGACCACGAGATCGAGCACGGCGTCGCCGAGGAACTCGAACCGCTCGTTGTCCTCCAGGCGCTCGCCGGGGTGCTCGTTGCACCAGCTCGCGTGGCGCAATGCCTGCTCCAGCAGGCTGCGATCGCGAAACGCATGGCCGAGCATGGCTTCGAGGGAGGAGTAGTCGGCCACGACCCATGGTACCTTCGGATCAGTGGAAGCGCTGCGCGAGCGTTTCGGCAAATACCACGTGCTCGAGAAGATCGCGCAGGGCGGCATGGCCGAGGTCTACAAGGTCAAGACCGTCGGGATCGCCGGGTTCGAGAAGATCCAGGCGCTCAAGCGCATCCTGCCCCACCAGGCCCGCGAGGCGCGGTTCATCCGCAGCTTCATCGACGAGGCGCGGATCGCCGTCGAGCTGACCCACCGCAACATCGTCCAGGTGTTCGACTTCGGCAAGGCCGACGGCGAGCTGTTCCTCGCGATGGAGCTGATCGAGGGCAAGGACCTCCGGACCGTGATGACCCAGGCGGTGGCGCGCGATTCGCTGCCCGAGGTCGCGATCGCGGCCTACATCATCTCCGAGGTCGCATCGGGGCTCGACTACGCGCACCGCAAGGCCGACGGCTACGGCAGCCCGCTCGGCATCGTGCACTGCGACGTGTCCCCGTCGAACGTGATGCTGTCGACCGAGGGCGACATCAAGATCCTCGACTTCGGCATCGCGCGCGCGACGTTCGCGTCGGCGCTCGAGCGCCGTTGGCTGCGCGGCAAGCCGCGCTACATGTCGCCGGAGCAGACCACCGGCGAGACCCCGAGCGCGGCGTCCGACGTGTTCGCGCTCGGCATCATCGCCTGGGAGCTGTTCACCGGCTCGCCGCTGTTCCGCGGCAACGACCTCCGGGCGGTGCTCGAGGCCGTCCGGCGCACCGATCCGCCGCGGATCGACCAGATCAACCCGCGGGTCCCGGGCGAGATCGCCGACGCGGTGGCGATCTCGCTGCGCCGCGAGCCCGAGGCGCGGGGCACGGCGGCCGACTTGGTCAACGCGTGTACGCGCGCCGCGATGCCGGCCAGCCCCCGCGTGCTGGCGCGCTGGCTCAAGGACCTCGAGGCGCGGCCGGTCCGCACGGTGGTGCCGTGGCACAGCGAGGGCACGATGGCCGGCGTGCGCGACCCCGCGGCGGCGCGCGACGCGCTCGTTCCCCCGCGGCCGTCGGCGACGGTCTCGCTGCACGAGGTTCCGCCGCCGGCGCGCCCGGAGCTCCCGGTGACGCCGTCGCGGATCGCGCGCAGCGAGACCGGGGGAGGCGCCCCCCGTGGGATCGACCCTACCGAGCCCATCGAGCTGATCGACCTGGCGGAGCGACCCGCACCGTCGGTGTCATCGTCCGCGCCGGCGTGGGAGGTGCCGGCGGCGCCGCCGTTGATCGAGCGCACCGACCGCCTCGAGCGAGTCGACCCCGCCGATCTCGGCGACCGGCCGGTGTGGCTGGAGCGGCGCTCGCGGCCTCCCGGGGGCGCCGCCGCCGAGCCGACCGCGTCCACCGCGACGGCGCCACCGGCGAACGGGTTCGAGCCCGACGCGAGCACGACCCAGTCCCGGCGGTTCGAGCCGGGAGCGCCGCGGCCGGAGCCGACCGCGACCGCGCAGCAGGCGTTCGACCCGGCGCAGCTCACGACGCAGGTCATCCCTGCCCCGGGCGCCGCGGCGGCGCGCTGGCAGCCCGAGGCCACGGTGACCGGGCACGCCCGGCTCGCCGACGCCCTGCCGCCGGAGCCCGTGGCCGACGGGTTCGCGGGAGGCGCCGAGACGTCGCCGTTCGTCCGGCGGTCGTACGAGCGGCTCGAGCTCGGGGCCGGGGTCGCGCCGTCGGCGCTGCGGTTCGACGACGACGCCACGCACTACGGCTTCGCGCTGCCGCCGGCGGCGGCCGACGACACGAGCTACGATGCGCTCGACGTCGAGCCCGACCCGCCGGCGCCGGCCGCCGCGCTGTCCCCGGCGTTCGGCGACGCGCCGATCGACGACGACCTCGGCGAGGTCGCGGGCGGCGGGCTCGCCGAGCGGCGGCGGATCGTGCTGGTCGCGGGCCTGCTGTCCGGGGCGCCGCCCGACGCGCTGCGCCCGGTGACCAAGAGCCTGGGCGAGCTCGCCTACCAGCGCGGCGGTGTCGTGCTCGAGCTCGAGCCGGCCGCGCTGATCGTGGCGTTCGGCCTCGAGATCGCCGGCGAGGACGACGTCGCGATCGCGATGGGCTGGGCGCTCGACGCCGCCGCGATGGCGCGCGACACCGCGGGCGACGGTGACAGCGTCCAGGTCCGGATCGGCGCGCGCGCGGGGGTCGCGACCTCGGCGGCGCACGCCGCGGCGCCGACCGTCACGGTGGCGCGGATCCAGGACACGGCGCCGCGGATCCCGCCGGACGCGATCGAGGACGCCCGCGCGCTCGCCCGCGAGGCCGCCCCGGATCGCCCGCTGTTCGTCGGCGGCGCCGGCAGGCTGACCAGCAGCCTGTACGCGCTGCGCGAGCTGCCGCCGGGCCGGCGGATCGCCCGGCGCAGCCGCGTGATCGAGGTGATCGGGCCGCGCAGCTTCGACGAGCGCGACCGGGCGCGGCTCGAGCGCCGGGGCATGTTCGTCGGCCGCGCCGCGCAGCTCGCCGAGCTCGACGCCTGGTTCGATCGCGCGATCGCGGCCGATCGCCGGCTGTGCGTGCTGATCACGGGCGCCGCCGGCACCGGCAAGAGCCGGCTGGTCGCCGAGCTGGTCGCGCGCCGCACCGCCCCCGGCGCCCCGGGCGGCCGCGCGCTGGTGATCACGACCGCGGCGAGCCCGGCGAGCCGGCTCGCGCCGTTCGCCACCGTGATCGACCTCTACCAGGCCGCGCTCGGGCTGCCGCCGGCGCGTGGCCGCACCGCACGCGTCCAGGTCGCCCACCGCCTCCACCACCTGATGGCGCGCGCCGGGCTGTCCGACGAGCGCGCGCGCGAGGTCACCATCGATCTCGATCGCGCGATGGAGCTGCGCGACGGCCTCGGCGTCGCCCGCGAGGCCGCCGACCTGCGTCCGCGGATCTCGGCCGGGCTCGCGACGTTCCGCACCCTGATGACCAGCCGCGAGCGGCCGGCGCTGCTCGTGATCGAGGATATCCACGTCATCGACAGCCCCAGCCTCGAGGTCATGCGCCACGCCCTGGCGATGCCGGCCGCCGGCGCCGAGCTCTTGATCCTGACCGCCCGGCCCGAGGGCGCGCCGCCGCCCGCGGTCGACGCCGTGATCGCGCTCGACGACCTGTCCGGCGCCGACCTGCGCGCGCTGATCACCGACCGGCTCGGCGACGCCGCGACCCCGCTCGCGATCGCGACCGTGTTCGCGCGCAGCGGTGGCAACCCGCTGTTCGTCGAGGAGCTCGCCCAGGCGGTGCGCGATGCCGGGCCGCGCGGCGAGGACGTCCCGGCGACCGCGCGCGACGTCGTGTCGGCCCGGGTCGACCGGCTGCCGCTCAAGGCCAAGACCGCGCTGCGCTACGCCTCGGTGCTCGGTGGCATGGTGCGGACCCGCCTGCTCGAGGAGCTGCTCGGCGAGGACAGCCTCGAGCACGAGCTCGACGAGGTCGTGTCCGCCGGATTCCTGGTCCGCCCCGACGGCGCCGAGGGCGAGCTCGCGTTCGCGCGCGGCCTGGTCCGCGAGGTGGTCTACGAGTCGCTGTCGTCGCGCGCCCAGCGCGACACCCACGCGCGGGTCGGCCGCCTGCTGGCGTCGCGGTTCTTCGCCGGCCGCGAGGAGCCGCCGTCGGCGATCGCCGAGCACCTCGAGCGCGGCGGCGAGCTCGCCGGGGCGGCCGCGTTCTGGCTGCGCGCCGGCCGGCTCGCGCTGTCGGCGTCCGACGCCGACGCCGCGATCGCGTGCTTCACCCGGACGCTTGCCCTCGAGCGCGAGCTCGGCGCCGCGCCGCCGACCCCGACCTCCAAGACCCGCCGCCGCGAGGCGCTGGCCGGCCGCGAGGAGGCGCGCCGGCTGCAGGGCGACCTCGCGTCCGACCCGGGTGACCTCGACGAGCTCGAGCGGCTGTGCGACGGCGAGCCCGCGCGGCTGGCCGACGTCGAGATCCGGCGGGCGCAGCGCCTGATGCGGCTCGGCGACTACCACCGCGCGAGCGCCGCCACCGCGCTCGCCGAGCACCACGCCGCCGCCGCGGGCGACGACCGGCTGCGCGGCGAGGCGCTGCGCGTGCGCGGCGAGATCCTCGAGCGGGTCGGCCAGTTCGACGACGCGCTCGAGGTCGTCGGCGCCGCCCGCGAGCTGTTCCACCGCCAGGGCCTGGTCAGCGACGAGATGGCGGCGATGGTCGGCCGCGGCCGGATCCACCTGCTGCGCGCGCACTACGAGGCCGCGCGCGACGCCTACCGACCTGTGCTCGCCCTGATCGACAAGACCGGCGACCCGTGGCTCGAGCGCATCGTCAGCAACCACGTCGCGGTGATCGAGATGTGCCTGGGCAACTTCGCCGAGGCGATGCGCTGCGCCCAGCGCTCGCTCGAGCTGTGCCGGCGCTGCGGCGACCGCGGCCGCGAGGGCGATGCGCTCAGCGTCGCCGGGATCATCCTGCTCGAGGTCGGGCTCCACGACCAGGCCGCCGCGACGTTCCACGACGCGCTCGACGTCCTGTCGCGCACCAACTCGCGGTGGTCGCGCGCGGACTGCCTGATCTACACCGGGATCTGCGACCAGCGCCGCGGCGGCACGCGCGGCCTGCGCCTGCTCGACGAGGCGCTCGACGAGGCCCGCCGGCTCGGCGCGCGCTACCTCGAGGCCAACGCCCTGATCGGCCGCGCCGCCTACCACCTGCGCGCCGGTGCGCTCGGCGCCGCGATCGCCGACGCCGCCGACGGCACCGCGGTCGCGCGCGACGCGACCCTGGTCGGCTACGAGATCCAGGGCCTGGCCCGCCACGCCCTCGCGCTGTCCCGGCTCGGCGACCGCGGCGCCGAGGCCACCGCCCTGGTCGATCGCGCGCTCGGCCTGCTCGACGCCCAGAAGTACCTCGAGGGCTCGGTCGAGGAGATCGTCGCCGCGTGCGCCGAGGTGCTGCACGCCGCCGGCGCGCGCGACCGCGCCCACGCCCTGCGCGAGCGTGGCCGGGCCTCGGCGCGCCGCAAGCTCGCCGCCCTGCCCGATCCGGCCTGGCGCGCCGCCTTCGCCGCCGTCCCCGAGATCGCCGAGCTGCTGGGGTAGCGGCGCCGCGATCAGAACTGCTGGGCCATGCGGGCGTAGAACGACCGGCCCTTGAACTCGTAGCCGGTCGGATCGTAGTCGCCGAGCGGCGCGCCGTAGACCGCGGGTGGCGCGCGATCGAGGACGTTGGTGACGCCGAGCGTGAGGGTGGTGGTGCCCCCGGCGGTCCGCAGCGCGTAGCTGCCGAACATGTCGGCCTTGTACCACGCGTCGATGTCGCGCGACGGCGCGCCGCCGTTGCAGTTGTTCTGATCGCACTCCGTGGTTCCGCCGACGTAGCGCACGCCGAGGCCGCCGCCGATGCCGCTCGGGTGCTGCCACAGCGACAGGAGGTTGGCGCGGATCTGGGGGTGGGGGCCGAGATCGTTGTTGTTCAGGCCGTGCAGCACGTGCGCGCCGTCGTCGAGATCGGACCTGAACAGGTACTGCGACTCGATCTGGCCGCGGAACCTGCCGCCGCCGCCGAACCGGTGGTCGTAGGCCAGCGCGAGGTCGAGGCCCGAGTTCAGCGAGCCGCCGAGGTTGGTCATCGGGAGATCGATGTAGTCGATCGCGTTGCCGGCGAGCGGGTTGCGGTGGACCTGGTCGCACGCCGACTGGAGGTGGCGGGTGTAACAGCTGGCGAACACGACGTTCATCGCCAGCCGCTGGATCGCGTTCGCGATGTCGGTCCGCCAGTAGTCGGCGGTGAGCGACAGGCCCTTGAGCTGCGGCGGCTCGAGCACGACGCCGGCGGTGAGGACCCTGGCGGTCTCGGCGTCGAGCCCGGGGTTGCTGCGGGCCTGCTGGCGGGTCAGCGACGAGCCGAACACGGCGTTGGCCGGGACGCCTTCGCGGGCGCACTCGGCGGCGACCGCCGGGTCGAGCATGATCGGAGTGCCGAGCGGCCGGGTGTCGCACGGATCGAAGCCCGGGAGGAAGGCCGAGCCGGTGCCCTGGTACAGCTCGCCGATCGACGGAGCGCGGAACGCCGTCGAGTAGGTGCCGCGGAGCGCGAAGCCGCGGACCGGCCGGTACAGGCCGCCGAGCTTCCAGGTGACGCCGCTGCCGAACGTGCTGTAGCGGAAGCCGCGCGCGGCGAGGTCGAGCTCGACCCACTCGGCGAGCGGCCGGCCGGCGAGCGGGACGAGCGACAGCTCGCCGAAGCCCTCGGCGACGTTGTACGAGCCCGCGGTCGGCGCGATCGCCGCGCCCGAGCTGTCGCCGGCGGCGGTCACCGGGTCGGGGGTGAAGCCGCCGGACTCGGTGCGGAAGTTGCCGCCGACCGCGAGCGACAGGTCGCCGTCGTTGGGCAGCGTGAGCAGGCGGCCGTGGGCGCTGGCGAGCACGGTCTGCTGCTCGTTGAAGCCGCTCGCGACGCCGGTGAACGTGACGTAGGACGCGGCCGCCGGATCGATCGAGCCGGCCGCGCCGAGGATGTTGATCGGGACGCATCCGGGGATCGGGCGGGTCGGCGTGCCGCAGGTCGGGACGCCGGTGGCGTTCATGAAGCTCGGCCCGACCGCGGCGGCGAGCCGGCTCTTGATCAGGTTGCCGTGGGCCTCGACCTCGGCGCTGCCGCGGCCGTAGTTGTAGGACAGCTCCCACTTGAAGTTCTTGAACAGCTCGACCTCGTCGGGCACCGAGCCCCTCAAGCCGCCGACCATGCGGAACTGATCGAGGTTCTCCGGTGTCCGCCGCGGACCGAACTCCACCAGGCGGCGCTGGTAGCCGAGCACGGTGCCGCCCAGTGGGTTGTACATGCTGTCCCGGGAGATCGGCACGGTGTTGACGAACGACTCCGGCGCGAGCTGCTGCGCGCTGGACGTGTTGGCGTAGCTGGCCTCGAAGAACGCCGAGGCCACCGCTGCGAGCCTGTGCGAGCCGGCGCTGTACAGGTGGTAGTGAGAGGACGGCGTGTAGAGATACTCCGACGGCTGGTAGTTGTAGAGGTCGGCGGGTGCGGAGAACGGCCGGTAACCGCCGGCGCCGTTGCTGGTGCAGTACTGCGCGCCGCACAGCTCGACCGGATCGGGAATGCCGTCGCCGTTGACGTCGATCGCCCGGCTGTTGATCCGGCCGCCGGGGACGGCGGTCGAGCCACCCGGGAGCGCGACGCGGTTGGCGTAGTCGAACGTCTGGTCGTTGGTCGAGAACGCGCGATCGCCGGCGTAGATCGCGCGCTGATCCTGGAGGCCGACCGAGAACACGATGTTGCTGTTCCGGTTCGCGGAGCTGTAGCCGGTGACGAAGCTGGCGTCGTAGGCCAGGCCGTCGCTGCGCTGGGTCGCGCCGGCCAGCAGGGTGGCCTCGCTGCCCTCGTAGTCGGACCGCGTGATGATGTTCACCACGCCGCCGATCGCGTCGGAGCCGTAGACCGCGGACGCGCCGTCCTTGAGCACCTCGACGCGCTCGACGATCGCGAGCGGGATGGTGTCGAGGTCGACCGCGACGTTCGCGCCCCAGCCGCCGGGCACGACCCGGCGGCCGTTGATCAGCGTCAGCGTGCGAGAGACGCCGAGGCCGCGCAGGTTGATCCGGGTCGTGCCGTCGCCGCCGAGGTTCTGCTGCGCGTTGGCGCCGTTCGACTGGACCGGGATCTCCTGCTGGAGGATGTTGCCGACGGTCGATTGCCCGGACGCGGCGAGCAGCTCGCGATCGAGGATGGTCAGCGGCGCCGGCGTGGTGAGACCGCGGCGCCCGATCGTGGAGCCGGTGACGAAGATGACCTCCTCCCTGGTTTGCTGCTCGGCGATCCGCGCGAACTCGTCGTCGCTGAGCGCCGCCCCGGGGTCGACGGCGCGGCCGGGCTCGGCGGCCGGCACCGCGTCGCCGGAACGCGCGGGCGGCGCACCGGCGTCGGCCGGCGGCGGCGCGGCCTGCGCCACCGGGCGCCCGGTGCGTGCGCGCGGTACCGGAGGTGCGGCCGGCGGCCGGTCGCGCATCCGCAACGACCGCGGCGGGTCGGGCTCGGCGACGGCCGGTGCAGCACCGGCCAGCACGGTGAGGCTGCACGCAACGACGGCAGTCCGCGTCATGGTCGCCCGCTTTCCAGATTCATGATGAAGCTCTCCCTGCGCGTGGAGCCACGGCAAGCCCGGCCGAGAACGCGGCGAGGGCCGCGCCCGACCTCGGCGTCGGAACGGAAACCAGCGAATCAAACACGGAATAGCGATGTTCCGGACGGGCGACGGTGCGCGCGGCCGGGTGCGAGCCGCTTCCCCCGAAGCGACCCACGTTAGTAGATATCAAAACGGCGCGATTGTTGTCGAGTGCGATCTGACGCGCCGCCGCGCGATCGACTCCGGCCGTGACCGGTCCGGCCGCGCGTCGGAGAAACTCTCAAGCTCGTCTCCGACGGTGGCGGTCAGGTGATGTGCGACGACGCTGGCTCACGGCGTCGATCGGCGCGCCGCGAACACACGAGAACCTGGGAGTCGGATGCTGCGACTTGACACCTTCACTGCAATCGATGATTGGCGTCGTCGTCGTAAGTCAGTACTGTGCAGACAATGGGCGCTCGTCTAGGCCGCTACGTCATACTGAAACACCTGGCGTCCGGCGGCATGGCAGATGTCCTGCTGGCGCGGACCGGCAGCATGGAAGGTTTCGAGCGTCACGTCGTGGTCAAGCGGATCCGACCCGAGCTGGCGCACGATCGCCGGTTCATCCGGATGCTGCTCGACGAAGCCCGGGTCGCGGCCACGCTGCACCACCAGAACATCGCCCAGGTCCACGACGTCGGCGAGGCGGACGGCGAGTACTTCATCGCGATGGAATACGTCCACGGCGAGGACGTGCGCCGGCTGCTCGAGGCCGCCGCCCGGCAGCGCAGCCACGTGCCGCTGGGCCACGCGGTCGCGATCGTGTCGGCCGCGGCGGCGGGCCTGCACCACGCCCACGAGCGGCTGGGCAGCGACCGGCGGCCGCTCCACATCGTCCACCGCGACGTGTCGCCGTCGAACATCCTGATCGGCTACGACGGCGCGATCAAGGTGGTCGACTTCGGGATCGCCACCGCATCGCTGCAGCGCGAGGCCCTGGGCCACGGCCTGACCGGGAAGCTGGCGTACATGTCGCCGGAGCAGTGCACGCTCGGTGCGGTCGACCGCCGCACCGACGTCTACGGGCTCGGTGTGGTGCTCTACGAGCTCGCGACCACGACGCCGATGATCCAGGGCGACGGCGATCGCCAGGTGATCGATCACGTCGTCCACGGCCGGATCGTACCGCCGCGCAACCGCCGCCTCGAGCTGCCGCGCGAGCTGTCCGACATCATCCTGCGCGCGCTGGCGACCGAGCCCGAGCAGCGGTACGCCACGGCCGACGACCTCCGGTTCGCGCTCGATCAGTTCGCGTCGGCCGCCGGGCTGACCGCGTCGGCGTCGTCGCTCGCGGCGTACCTGCGCCTGCAGTTCGGCGAGCGCCCCGAGCCGTGGCTGGACCTCGGCGACCTCGAGGCCGATGACTTCGATGAGATGTCGGTGTCGCACGTCGCCCCGATCGCCGCGCACGACGACTGGGACGAGACGCCGCGCAGCACGGATCCGCACCACCACGCGGGGGCGGTCTCGCATCGCCGCGATTCGCTGGGCGGGATCGCGGGCGATCCCGAGAGCGCCGGGCAGCGGGCGCCGTCGGGGCCGCCCGCGACCCGAGCGAGGTGGCGCGCGCTGGCGCTGATCGGCCCGGCGGCGGCCGCTGCGATCGCCGCCGCGATCTGGTTCGCCACCTCGGTGCTCGTACCGCGCCCGCCGACGGGCACCGCCCCGGCTGCGAAGGTCGTGGCGGATGCGTCCGCGGCCACCGCGCTGCCGCGGATCGAGTCGCTGCCGATCGCGCCGCGGGCGACCGCGACGCCGCCGGACGCGCTCGCGGCCGCCCTGCCCGACGACGCGAGCGGGATCGCCGAGGCAGCGAGCGCGCGGGGCGAGCGCGCCCCGGCCCCGTCGCGGCGAGCGATCGGCGATGGCCCGGGCCGGCCGAGGCCCGAGCGCCCGCTCCGCGTCGCGACGGTCGGGCCGCGTGGCGCCGAGGCGTCGTCGGCGAGATCGCGGTCCGAGCGCGCGGAGCGCGAGGCGGCGGCAGCCCCGGAGGCGCCTGTGCCCGACAACGCCGCCGCCCCGGCGGGCGAGCCGCTGCGGCCCGCCCCGACGCCGCCCGAACCGCTGCCCGCCCCGCCGGCCGCTCCGGCTCCTTCCCCGGTCGCGAGCCCACCCGGGCGCGCGGCCGCACCCCGGGTCATCTCGCCCGCCGTGCTGGAGGCCAACCGGATCGCCGGCGACAAGACCATCGCACCCGATGCGGGCACCCAGGACGCGATCGCCCGCGCGGGCAGCGACGCGGTGGTCAGCACCTACAAGGTCTGCGTCGCGGCCGACGGCGAGGTCAGCCTGATCACGCAGCTGCGGAGCAGCGGCTTCGCAGCCTACGACGAGAAGATCCGGACCACGATCCGCGCGACCTGGCGGTACCGGCCGTTCGTCCTCGACGGCGCTGCGACGCCGGTGTGCACCGCGCTGCGGTTCGTGTACTCGCAGAGCTAATTTGATTTATTTCCAGTTCGGCCAGCGCCTCAGCGACGCTGCCGAGCCGGGCCAGGCAACCCGCCAGATGGTGCCGGCTACCGCCGAGGCTGTGGTGGTCGATTCGGCCGTGCAGGGCCGGGTCTACACCAGGCCGCCGGCCGTCGTGCGGCGGATCGATCGGCCGCGCGACTACATGCACGACCGTCCGCACGACCGGGTCGCCCGCCGCGCGCACCCGCAAGGGCCGGTCGCCCCTCAGCCCCCGATCTGGATCCCGAGCATGAAGCGAAACTGCTCGTAGTACAGCGGCAGCTGACCGAGCAGCGGCACCGGGAGCGCGATCTCCATCGGATCCCAGACGATGCGCACCGCATGACCGAGATCGTAGTCGACCCCGAGCGGACTGAGCGCGACGTAGGGACCGGTGCTGTACTTCGGTGCGCCGTAGACGTCGAACAGGAGCGTCGAGACGCCGAGGTGAAGCGACGTGCGCAAGTTGACGCGGTCGAACGCCATCGGGAATCGCCGGATCACCGTGCCAGCCACGGTGACGACGCCGGTGCGCATCCTCATCGGTGACGTCGTGAGCCACGGATTCCAGCCGGCATCGAGTCCGACGATCCAGCGCTCGGTGATGCGATAGCGCCCACCGAACGACGTGGCGATCGCGGGGCGATCGACCGAGCCACCGAACGAGACAGCGACTCCCCACGGGTTCCCCAGCTGCTTGTCGACACGGATTTCGGCCACTTCCTTGACGGTCGGCGTCTTGACGTCGCGACCGGGCTCCTGGCCATTCACGGGGACGGGGTCGGCCGTCGGGGTCGGTACTCCCGGTTTGTCCTCGGTGGCGGAAGCCGCCGGCGATGCGGGCGGCGGCGGATCGTCGGCACGCGCGGGCGCCGCGAACGCAGCGGCGACGACCAGGGCGGATCCGATCATGTGGGTGCGATCGCGCCGGCGCCGCCCCACGACCAGCACACCGACCAGCGCCAGCGCGCCACACAGCGAGAGTCCACCCTGCCCGGCCGCGCTGCAACCGGTGACCGAGTTGGTCACCGTGGCTTCGGGCGGGTTGCACCACTGGTTGTCGAACGTGCAGCCCGGCTGGTAAGCGAGGTACTTCGCGGTGACCGCGCCGAACTGCTGGATCTTCTGGTCGCGGCCGAGCGCCGGGTCGAGCGCGGCGCGCAGCAGCTCGGTCGCCGCCTGGGTCGCGAGCTCGTAGTTGCGGTGGATGGTGGGATCGGCGTCCCAGCAGCGGTCGAGCTCCGCGCGATGCAGCGGACCGTCGCGCGGCTCGTCGTAGGTGCCCTTGACCTCGTCGATCCAGTTCAGGACCACGGTCACCTGCATGCCATCGGCGGTCCGATAGGTGTGGGGGAACCCGTCCTCGAGCGCGTGCATCGCTGCACCCATCCGTACGTAGAACAGCGGCAGCTGTGGGCTGATCTCGCCGCGGATCGCCGCGAACAGCGTGAATGGCGTGCGGTGTGCCGGATCGACCTTGCCGCTGGCATCAAGGCCATCGAGCGCCTCGGTTGCGGTGGCGATGATGAATGCCTGGCACGCCGCGAGTGCCGACTGGTCGCCGTCGGCGTTGTCGTCCGACGAGGACCGGATGCAGTGCTCCTGCTGGGTCGTGGGACTGCCGTGGACCTGGATCAGATCGAGCGAGGACAGCGGGTTGACCCCCTTGAGATCGTTGTCCCGCACGCCGAGCAGGAGCGCCATCCCTGCAAGGTCGTCCACGAAGTCCGTCGGCGGTGCGAACAGCACGTCCGCGATCATCGCGGCTTCGTCGCGCGACGGCGTCAGCGCCGGCGCGGTGGCGAGCGTGGCGCGCACGGTGCGGAGCGCCTGGGCCGTGATCGGCTCGTGGCAACCCGCGTTGTTGAGCTGGCTCCCGATCACCCATGGGAGAGCGGGGTGCGCTTCCAGGGCGAGGAGGACCGAGACGCCGATCACCAGCAACGACGTCCTGCGCGCGGAGGAGTTGAGGCTCATGGCGTCTCACCCCCTGCACCTTCGGCGCCACCCCATGCTGGCGTTGCGGTGCTGGCCGCGAGCGGATACGGCTCCTCGAGCCGGCGGTACAAGGAGCGGCGATGCATCCCGAGCATCTGCGCGGCGCGGGTCTTGTTGCCTCCCACGGCCTGGAGCACCTGACGGATGTAACGACGCTCCATCTCCTCCATCGGGAGAAGTCCGCCGGGCACATCGATCGGCGGGACGATCCTCGTGCTCCGGTGATGCTGCACCCTGACGGGCAGGTCGTCGACCGTGATCTCGTCGAGCCGGGACAGCGCGATCGCGCGCTCCATGCAGTTCTCGAGCTCGCGGACGTTGCCCGGCCAGTCGTAGTCCGCGAGCAGCCGGGCCGCCGCGGGAGAGATCCCGCGTACCGGCTTCTCGCTGCGGACCGCGATCTGGTCGATGAAGTGCTGGGCAAGCGGGAGCACGTCGCCGGCGCGGTCGCGCAGCGACGGCACCGAGATCTGGATGACGTTGATCCGATAGAACAGGTCCTCGCGAAATCGCTTCTCGTGAACTTCGGTCTCCAGATCGCGATTGCTCGAGCTCAGAACGCGCACGTCGACCGGGATTTCCTGGTCGCCGCCGACCGGGCGGATCGTGCGCTCCTGGAGCACGCGCAGCAGCTTGACCTGCATCTCGATCGGCATTTCCCCGATCTCGTCGAGCAGGATCGTGCCGCCCTCGGCGCTGACGAACAGCCCGCTGCGATCGTGCCTGGCGTCGGTGAACGCACCACGCACGTGGCCGAACAGCTCGCTCTCGAGCAGCGACGCCGGCATCGCGGCACAGTTCACTGCGACGAAGGGTCGGTCGCGGCGCGACGACAGGTGGTGGAGTGCGCGCGCCACGAGCTCCTTGCCGGTTCCAGATTCTCCGCTGATCAGCACGCTCGCATCGCTGCTTGCGACGCGCTGGATCATCTCGACCATCGTGCGAATCGCCCGGCTGTTTCCCGCGATCCCATCGATCGTTTCGTCGCGGCGGGCCTCGGCCCGCAGCCGCTTGACCTCGCGCTTGAGGGCGAGGTGTTCGAGCGCACGCGAGACGGCGAGCTCGACGGCTTCGATCTTCAGCGGCTTGAGGATGAAGTCGAAGGCCCCGGAGCGGATCGCGGCGATCGCAGTATCGAGATCGTTGTGGCCGGTGACGATGATCGGCAGCAGATCAGGGTGGCGCTCGCGCAACCTCGCGCACAGCTCGATCCCGGACATGCCGGGCATCTGGACGTCGGTCACGACCACATCGGCGGGGTGGTCACGGAGTTGTTCGAGACATGGTTGTCCCGAGCTCACCGCCGTGACGTCGAAGCCACGCTGGCGCAGGAGATCGCGGAGCAACACGGCGGTGTCCTCTTCGTCGTCGACGATCAGGATGGTTCCCTTCATCGGATCTGCCTTTCGCCCGGTGGCGACGTGCGAATCGTCCACCTGTGGTTGCCGCCCGTTGCAGCTGGCCTGCCATGGCGCTTTATAGGGAATACGCAAATTCTGCGTGAGTTTCAGCGCACCGATGGTATGGATGGCCGACGCGTGAGCGAATGCCTCGCATTCCTGCCACGGTGGTCGCATCCGCACATCTCAGTGCTTGACCGCGGCCTTCCTGGGAGCGTGGTCCTTCTTGATCCTGGCGGGGTGCCACTCGTTGACGTGCTTGCTCGACTCGAGCCACTTGCTGAGCTCGACAGCGACGACGCGGGGGATCTGATCGAGGTCGCCCGTCAGCAAGCCGGAGGCCTCGTTCAGCGCGTTCTCGATGTCGCCGCGCGCTCGATCCTCGGGACCGAGCTTCGCGAGTGCAAGCTCGAGCTCTTGTTTGCGCGCCTCGACGCGGATCCGGAGGCTCGAGCCACGCGTCGCATCGGTGGTGTTTTCGTTCTTGTTCATATGAGATCCTTTCGAGTGACTCGAACGCGGCTGCTGCAAACATCGCGCCGTGCGCCGCGGTGTCGGCGCGGCGATCGACGGAGCTGGATGCTCGGCGAGCGCGGCGCGAACTACGTGGCACTACGTATGCTTGCTGTCCGCGCAGCGACCGCGCGCGGATCACGAGCAGACGCCAACTATTCGTGAATCCATTCCAGGGCTGTGGTTTAGTCTTCCGGGCCGTCCGGCTCGGGTGCCGCCGGCCGCCCGAGAGAGGGCAACGTCGTCGGCACAGGGTCGGCATGGCGCTCGCCGACCGACATGGCAACCAGGGTCATATCCGCTTCGGACGGACCCGGCGCGCCGCGGTGGTCGTGGATCTCGGCGACGATCGTCTTGAGCACGGCATCGACCTCGCCGCGTGCGGTCACGAGCCGGCGCGCGAGCCGCGACATCCCATAGTCGTTGCCGTGCGCGTCGCGCGCCTGGAGGATCCCGTGCGACGCCATGACCAGCATGTCTCCAGGCTGGAGCTGGACCATGGCCTCGCCGGCGTCGTAGTCCGGAGTCACACCGAGCGGCGGGGTGTGCGCGCGTTCCGCACGGAGCGTGAACACGCTGCCACCGCGGCGCAGGAGCGGCACGCAGTGGCCCGCGTTGGTGAACCGCAGGCGGCGAGACTTGAGGTCGTAGAAGCAGCAAACCAGGGTCGCGAACATCCCATCCTCATCGAGATCCGCGATCTGCTGGTTGACGCGTCGGAGCAGCTGTGCCGGGCTGGCGCCGGCCATCGTCGCGTGTGCGCGCAGCTCGGAGATCAACCGGGCGATGTACAGCGCGGCGCTGACCGGGGTGCCGGAGACCCTGCCGA